>JAGLDH010000178.1 GCA_023145835.1 Methylococcales bacterium | reverse complement strand
AGTGGTCAAAAACATGATAAAACAACCCAGAACCTGATGTTGCTGTTAAAAACTCTGTTTGAAAACCCAGTAACCCACGAGATGGCACGATATATTCTAAACGAATGCGACCTTTACCATCGGGAACCATGTCTTTTAGATCACCTTTACGATCACCTAATTTTTCCATGATGGTGCCTTGGTGTTGTTCTTCAACTTCAATAGTCACATATTCAAATGGCTCTGACTTAACCCCATCAATTTCTTTAATGATAACTTCTGGGCGAGAAACTCCCATCTCAAAGCCTTCTCTGCGCATGTTTTCAATCAAGACTGATAGATGTAGCTCACCACGACCTGATACTTTAAATTTATCAGGATCCTCGGTTGTTTCAACACGTAGAGCAACGTTATGCTGCAACTCTTTATCTAAACGATCATGAATTTGACGCGTAGTAATAAATTTCCCTTCTTTACCTGCAAAGGGTGAATTATTAACTTGAAATGTCATGCTAACCGTTGGCTCATCAATTGATAACTTTGGCAAGGACTCTACGTTATCAGGATCACATAATGTCTCTGATATTTGTAGTTTATCTATTCCACAGAATGCAATAATATCACCTGCTTGAGCCGATTCCACTTCAATTCGCTCTAATCCACTAAAACCGTATAACTTTAGCATTCTGCCATTTCGTGTATTACCTTCAACATCAATTAAAGTTAAAGGCATATTACGAGTAACTTTACCTCGCTGAATACGCCCAATACCGATGATGCCAACATAAGAGTTGTAATCAAGGCTAATCACTTGCATTTGGAAAGGCGCATCAATATCAACAGGAGGAGGCGAAACTTTTTCTACAATAGTTTCAAATAAAGGAGTCATGTCTCCGCTGGAGACCTCAACCTCTAAACCTGCATAACCATTAATAGCAGAAGCATAAACAATAGGAAAATCTAACTGTTCGTCTGTTGCACCTAAGTTATCAAATAAATCAAAAGTCTGATCAACAACCCAGTCGGGACGAGCTCCTGGGCGGTCTATTTTATTAATAACGACAATAGGCTTTAATCCTAATGCGAATGCTTTCTGAGTAACAAAACGTGTTTGAGGCATAGGACCATCAACAGCATCAACTAATAGCAAAACAGAATCAACCATTGATAATACACGCTCTACTTCACCACCAAAATCAGCATGCCCTGGTGTATCAACAATATTAATATGGTAACCATTCCAGTCAATTGCTGTGTTTTTTGCAAGAATAGTAATTCCACGCTCTTTTTCAAGATCATTGGAATCCATCATTCTTTCATTTAATTGCTCATGCTCAGAGAAAACCCCTGATTGTTCTAATAATTTGTCAACCAACGTTGTTTTACCGTGGTCTACGTGGGCAATAATGGCTATATTTCTTAGTTTTTCTATCACGTTATTAATTGATTTTGATTAAAGTTTTTCATATACGTGGCTAAATTGAAGTCACGAAATAGACTATGCGAAATAAAATACAACCTTGATGTACTTTATATAATGAAGATTAAACATTTGAATAAATGTTAACTTTGTGTCCAAGGCAGACCATGAAATTTCCATCCATCAATATTTCCTCGATGTTTTTTATCATCTAAAGTTCCTTCAAACCCTTCGGTAATATTAATTAAATGATGATAGCCAGAATCTTCTAATGCTTTTGCTCCAGCTAAAGATCTTTGCCCACTTCTACAAAGAAGAAGTATAGGAGCCTCTTTATCTTTAACTAACTTCTCTACCTGCGAAACAAACAGATTATTTAATTGCATGTCTGGAAAGTCTTTCCAAGCAATATTGATTGCTCCAGGAGGGTGACCGACAAAAGAATGTTCCATTGTTGTACGGACATCAATTAAGATCGCATCCGAGTTTTCTTGTAATAAACGCCAACATTGTTTAGGGACTAAATTTTTTATCATATTTCTGACCTATAAAGAGCGCTTCATTTCTCTCTCCACACTCTACGTTACCTATTATGCTATTTTCCCTATATACGACTACTTTTAATGGTTGAAAGAGCTGCAATAACTCATTCCTAGCTAACAAATAGGCGGGGTTTTTAGGACCACTAGGATCTAGTTTTTCTCGGACATAGGTCTGATAAAAAAGTAGTCCTTCTGGCTTTAAGCTCTCCATTATCGCATTAGTTAAAGATCGGTCAAGGAAACGAGTAATAATAATTACATCAAATGACTCTTTGGGTAATGTATTTGGCTCAATAATAACTTGTTTGGTATGGATATTAAGGTTTTTATTAAATGCAAAAAAATGGAGTTTGTTTAGAGCAATAGATGAAGCGTCCCAAGCATATGTATCCAACCCTTGTTCTGCTAAAAATAGAGCATTTGAACCAAGCCCACAGGCTAAATCTAAAGCTTTTCCTTGCTTAGGAAGTAGGAAGCTATTTTCAAGTAAGATTTTGGACGTTACAGTTAAGAGACTGTGTTTATATATTTGATTCCATTTCTTTTCAATTGGAACTAACTCACCTTCGGCTTTATTTCTGTTACTCATATGCAAGAAAAATCATTAATAAATTAATTCATTCCTACTCTACGAGGAAGCCATTCTTGTAAAAAATCTAAAAAATCTCTTACTTTTGCAGATAAATATTTTCGGTGTGGATATACCGCATGTATATCTAACGGCGCAACACTATATTGTTCTAGTACAACTTGTAACTTCCCTTTTTCAATATCTCTTCCCACAATATATTGAGGAAGCATAACCAATCCCAACCCATCATCTGCCGCCATACGAATTGGATCTGCAACATTGGACTGTATGCGCCCCCTTACTTTAATCTCTCTTTCTCCTAAAACCCCTTTAAATTTCCACATATCTCTAGGAGCAATAGCCCAATTAACTAGGCAATTATGATGAATTAAGTCTTCAGGTTCATTAGGAATACCATACCGTTCAAAATATGAAGGAGAACCACAGACAACTAAACCAGAGCTGGCTAGTTTTCGTGCAATTAGACTTGAATCTTTTAATTGACCTAAAAAAATAGCAATATCAACGCCTTCATCAACCAAGTCAACTTCTCCGCCTCGTAAAATTATTTCAACAGACAGGTCATCATGGATTTTAAGAAATTCAGCCAAAGCTGGTGCTATATGGGTCGCTCCAATAACAGGCGGAGCACTCACTTTTAACAACCCTCTTGGTTCTGACTGAAGATGTGTAACAGCAGCCTCCATCTCCTCAACATCTAATAAAACTTGCTGACATCGTTCCAGATAAGAAAAACCAACTTCCGTTAAACTTAAACTACGGGTTGTTCTATTAAACAAACGTGTATCTAAAGAGCTTTCCAAACTCATAATATGCTTAGTTGCCATTGCCCTAGAAATACCCAAATCTCTAGCAGCTCCAGCAAAGCTACCTGCTTTTGCCACACGCACAAAGACATTCATGCTAGTTAATTTATCCATAAACACTCTTTAAATTCGAACATTGTCTTTAATTAGGAGACAATACATTCTCAGAACAAGGCATTGTAAACAAAACCTTTATCTGTAAAATAGAGAAAAGTTAATACAGCCATATGAAGTGACCGATTAATTAATCGGCTTTTATTGTAAGTTAAAGTTATTTTTGTAGTGCCAAATAGAACCTCCTCGTAAAATTCTATTTGTTTTTTTACCTCTTTTTGCTAACAAGCATAAGAGGTTTTTTTTTGTCTTCATATAAATCTAAATTTTCCTTTTCTTCAGCTTTTAATAGTAAATCACTCACTTCACATTGAGGGATAAAACCTGCGATAGTTTGTTGAAGAATTTTTCTCATTAAGTTTAAATTATCTTTTTGAATAGCTATTTTGAGATCTTTTAATCTTAAGTTTAATTCAGTTATAGGAATGACCTCTTCTTCAGCACGCATGATTCTGCAATGCATTGTTTCAGATATATTATTGCCAATTAACAATTCTTCAAAAAGTTTTTCTCCAGGTCTTAGGCCAGTATAAGTGATTTCTATTTCACCATCAGGGCATGTCTCATCTTTTATTTCTAGCCCACTTAAATGAATCATTCGTTTTGCTAAATCAATAATACGAATGGCTTCACCCATATCGAGTACAAAAACATCTCCACCTTGACCCATCGCACCCGCTTGAATAACTAACTGTGCCGCCTCTGTTATAGTCATAAAGTAACGAAGAATACGTGAATCAGTGACTGTAACTGGGCCTCCACGAGCAATTTGCTCTCTAAAAAGAGGAATAACTGAACCTGAGGATCCCAACACATTACCAAAACGAACCATGGTAAAACGCGTTTTATGGCTTTTCTTTAAACTTAACCCTTGTAAAATGAGTTCTGCAAAACGCTTTGTTGCCCCCATAGTACTTGTGGGTCTTACTGCTTTATCTGTGGAAATAAGTACAAAGGTTTCAACATTATTTTTAATAGCAGCCTGAGCAATATTTAAAGTGCCAAAAATATTATTTTTTATTGCTTCGCATGGATTTTGTTCAACAAGAGGAACGTGTTTAAAAGCAGCAGCATGATATATAGTTTGTATCCTAAACGTTTTGCAAACTTTATTAATACGCGATTCATCAACAACCGAGCCAAGCAAAGCGATAATCTCAAATTTATTTGCATAGTCTAAATAAGTAGCAATATGACTCAATTCTTTTTGAATTGAATAGAGAGCAAATTCATTTAGTTCAAATAAAATTAATTTAGTGGGCTGTAATGTAATTATTTGCCTACATAACTCAGAACCAATAGTACCTCCTGCTCCAGAAACCATCACAATTTTATTAGTAATATTTGCATGAAGTAAATCTTGATCAGGAGCAACCGAATCTCGACTTAATAAGTCTGCAATATCAACTTCTTGCAATTCATCAAACTTTATTTTACCTTGGGCAATATCAGTCATTCTTGGGACTGTTTTAACATGCACTGGATAGGGCTCTAATAACCTGATAATTTCATTTCGTCGCGCCCGAGTAGCAGAGGGTATGGCCAATAAAAGATCAGCAACATCATGACGTTCAATTAAATAGCTAAGAGAGGTCATCGAGTATATTCTCAAACCATTAACTTTTTGTCTCTGCAATGACTTATCATCATCTATAAAAGCTACAGGTTTAAATTCTTGCGCGCAAATTAAGGCGGAAGCAAGCTGAATACCTGCATTCCCTGCACCATAGATAATCACTTTCTTTGTATAGCAATCTTTAGCAACATTCCCACCCAGTCTTGCATATGCATCGGCAAACCACCAACGTGCTATAAATCGACTTCCGCCAACTAAAAGCAGTAAGACTAGCCAGTTTAAGATGGGAACAGTTTTGGGTACATGACTAAAATCTGTTAAAAAAACAACTAACGAAAAAGCCAGTGAAGAAAGTGTCACTGCTTGAAAAATGACCCATAATACTTGCCCCCCAATATACCTTATGATTGCATGGTACAAGCCAAGTCTAATAAAAACAGGAACAGCAAGAAGAGGACTAAGAATAAATAAGAACCACTGGGTATGTGTTGGTATATACCATTCACCTAAGCGCAAAGAAAATGCTGTCCATAGTGCGACAATAGACAATAAAACATCTATGCTGATCAAAATAGCAGCAATTCTTCTTGTAGAAAGCGATAAGAACCAATGGTCTAGTCTTTGCACTATAAAACCTTTAATAAATAAGGGTCAACGATCATAAAGGATTTTAATGGTTAACACCATCACGAAATAAAACCTTTAAAAAAGTACGATACAAAATATAACAGTCGAACCAAAAGCTTTTCCTTTGTAAATACTCAGTTTCAAAGGCTACTTTTTGTGGTATTGGCAGTTCATCCCTGCCGTTAATTTGAGCCCAGCCTGTTAAGCCTGGAACAAGTTTTTCAATTGCATACTTATTACGCAATTCAATTAAGTCTTGTTGATTAAATAAAGCAGGTCTAGGACCAACAAAACTCATTTCGGATTTTAGTATACACCATAATTGAGGTAACTCATCTAAGCTAAACTTGCGAATAAAAGCACCTATAGGTGTTAAAGCTGCTTGAGGGTTCTGAAGCAAATGTGTTGCAACGGCTGGCGTGCCAATTTTCATGCTCCTGAATTTTGGCATTTTAAAAATAGTATTATTAATGCCTACTCTATCTGACCAATATAAAACGGGACCTTTTGATGTTAACTTTACTAATATAGCAACTATTATAATCAGTAAGAAAAGAATAATAAAAGCCAATATGGCTAGAGTTAAGTCAAAAATTCGTTTCATTCTAAGTAAGAGTCCGCTATTTTCTTTAATTGATTGTCCATGGATATGATTGGTTTCCAGTCTAATAGTTCCGTTGTTTTAGAGCTATCAACTTGTAATGACTCCAGTACCCGAGTAACCACAGCCTCTTTACCAACAAGCTTTCCAATAAAAGATAAAATTGATGTAGGAATAGGGATAAGGAAAGCTGTTTTATTAAACGCTTTTGCTATTTTATTCAATAGATCTTTAGTGGAGATATCTTTACCATCTGATACTATGAAAATTTCATTAGCGACTTTAGGGGAAGTGACAGAAAAACAGATAAAATCAACTAGATTATCTAGTGCAACAAAGCTACGCAGATTGTGAATTGAACCAAAGGGCAGTGGAATATTTTTTTGTACACATTTTAGCAAGGATAAAAAGTTTCCTTTTACATAAGGACCATACACCAGTGGAGGACGAATAATGACAACGTCCATATTGTTTTTTTTTGCTATCTTTAGCAAGCCCCGTTCAGCCTCATATTTAGACAACCCATAAGGGTTTTCAGGTATAGAAGTATCATCAGGTGTTAATTTATTTTCTGAATACCCGTTAGCTTTGATAGAGCTAATAAATATAAAACGATTTACACCAAAAGCTGCGGCCTGTTCTGCTAAATTTAGCGTAGCAGCAGTATTAGTTTGTCGAAACTCAGCCAAGGGATTTCTAGAATCATCATTCATGACATGTACTCGTGCAGCCATATGAATAACAACATCTACATTTTTTAACGCCGACGACCACTCAGTTGAAGCAAGGAGATCTCCTGTATTAATTGTTTCGACTTGCTCAGGAAACATCGAATACGTTTTTCGAATACTCGCTATAAGCTCAACTTCCTGTTTCAAAAGTTCGGGTATTAATGCTTTTCCAATAAAACCGGTAGCTCCCGTTATTAGCAATCTTTTCATTTAAATTATTGACGAAAGGTTTTAGAGAATGGCCTCATACAATGAATGAACAAACTTTTACCACATTAAATCATCAGGTATCTCATATCCTGCATATTCATTATCCTCAGCGGTATTTGTTTCATCAGCAAATAACACAACAATAGCGAGTTCATCCCGTTGCTTTATTTTCTCAGCAACGGCTACAGGCACGACCTCATAATTTTTATTCGATTTAACAATAGCTAAACGACCTAAAATAATCTGCTCGCGTAAATCATCATGAACATAAATAGTTTTTACTAAATTAGTATCGGTAAAATTATAAGCAACACCCTCATTATCTTTGGGTAATTTATTCAACTGTATTAATTGAATAATCTGATTAGCAATTTGCTTTTTTTCAGCCTCTTGATTGCGTTGCTCATTTAATAACTTATCTTTTTCTATTTGTTTTGCTTTAGTTTCCTGTAATGACTGCTTTGCTTCATTAACAATCTCAACTTTATTATTACGCTGCTGTTTACTTTGTTTTCTTTTTTCAGCTCTGACTTGCTTTGCTTTAGTCGCGTTAGACAACCCTGTTTGCAGTAGCTGATCTTGAAGTGATTGATTTTTCATTTTAAGACATCTTGTATTTAGTTTAGTGTGGCGCTCTTAACACTACCTGATTACTTACTTGTCAGGTTTCACGACGTTGTACCATGATTATTTAAAAGGTCAGCCCGAAACATACGGGGTGATTTTCTAAAAATTTCAGGGTCTATTCTATACCAGCATTCGAGAGCATCAAAGGGTGTTCTGACCTTTAATTCTCTTTTTAAACTACCATGCCTTCGGTTAAGATTGTAATAGACTAAAAACTTATCTAAACCGGCTTTTAATTCTGTCTCATTTTTATAGGTTAGAACTTTGACCGTGGAATCCTTGATTGTTCCGTTAACTCGTTCAACCATTCCGTTGGTTTTTGGTGTGAATGGAGCGGTTAACCGAGGGTCAATGTTACCCCCGATACAAGCCATGTCAAAGTCATAGTCATAGTTTCCACTCGCCTTATTCTTTTTACAGCTGAATTTATCTGTAAATTCAGCTCCATTATCAGTCAACACATGACTGATATAAAATGGAAAGTAAGATCGACACTCTTCTAAAAAACCAACGGCATTACGACTTGTTTTATTTTTATATACTTTGAAATACATCAATCGGGTTGCTCTATCAATAGCGACATAAAGATAATATTTGATCCCGTTTAGTTTCGGCAAATAAGTGACATCAATGTGTAAATACCCAGGTTCATATTCTTTAAACTTCTTTGCCTGTTCTTTTTTTTCTTCTGCGACTCTGTTGACATCAAAAAACTTTAGTGTTCGATATACATTACTTCTATTCGCTTTGTCTATGGTAGGTAATACACTATCGACTAAATCATCAAGTTCCATCCAAGTTAATTTCCTCACAACTCTAATAACTTCCCTTTCAAGATCCGTTAAAGAGCGTTTTATAGTGTAGGGTCGCGAGCTTTTATCGACTACATCTGTTCTACTTTTCCATTTGGATACGGTCTTTTCATTAACTTTAAAACGTTTTGACAACTCAATATTCGTGAGACTTGATTGTTGAATGATTTCTCTTGAATGTGAATTCGTTTTTGCATTAGTGTGATAGCTCTGGCTCATATTAATTCCTTTAGTGTGGAAATTTAATATGTTATCAGCGCTGCCCTTTACGTTTTTTAAATCAGGTATAACGTGGTGAAACTATACACATAGTCACTTGTTATGCTGTTTTTTGCAGATTACTAACATCTTGAATTAAATCAAGCTCTATTTTTTCTGTAACTTGCGCTCTATAAAGGTCGCAACGCATTTGGATATTTAACCAAAAACCAGCCGAAACACCAAAAAACTTTGCTAAACGTAATGCTGTACTGGGTGTTACTCCCCGCTTTTGATTAACCAGTTCATTAATACGTTGATAAGGAACATGAATTGCGTCAGCAAGTTCTCGCTGACTTATATTCATGGGGACAAGGAATTCTTCCCGAAGCATTTCCCCCGGATGAGTTGGTTTTCTATGTGTTGGAATACGTACCATATTTACCTCTTAATGATAATCAACTATTTCTACTTCACTAGGACCTAACTCGCCCCACATAAAGCAAATTCGATATTGCTCATTGATTCGAATACTAAATTCGGAATCTCTATCTCCTGAAAGACTCTCCAATCTATTATCTGGGGGAATTTTCAATTCTTCCAAGGACTCTACAGAATCGAGTTGATCTAATTTTCTTGAAGCAATACGCCAAATTGTTTGCGGACAAATTTTCCTAGCAATTTTTGAATTAACCCCGTTAAAAATATCCTCAGTAGCTTGATTTTTAAATGATACAATCATGCCTACATAATAGCACGGCTTCCATGCTAGTCAAGTACCTATGCCGCGTTCAGGTAGCAAGTGCAT
>JAGLDH010000177.1 GCA_023145835.1 Methylococcales bacterium | reverse complement strand
TAGGTGTAATAGGTGTAATAGGTGTTACAGTTTTGTTGACTTGGATAACAGGTTTTTCTTTAACAAAAACTAGAGGTTTTTTCTCTGTAATTTCATTGATAAGGGTAGGGGGCGCTACTATTGCTATCTTTTTTTCTTTTTTTACTTTAACTGGGGTTTCGGTTTTTGACTGTTGTGATGCTGTCTCATAGGGTATTTTCTGTTTCGCTTTTAGATCTATATGTTTCGCTTTATAACTAGTCTTATTAACTTTAGATCCTTTACTAATAACATTGACAGTCTCATTCTCAAAATCGTCCCCAATAAATTGCCAGAGAAATACCCCTGCCAATAAAAAAACTGCAACAACTGCGGCTTTATCTACAAAGTCTAAATCAGAGTTTTTGAGTAATATATCAGGCATTTTTGTCTCCTGTTTTCTTTGAGATAATTTAACGAACCATGCAAAAAAAATTCACACTAATTATCAAATGAGTTGTTTAGTCAGGTCTACATACTTTGTGTAGTCATTATAACGTGATTTCAACCGACTGGTTGATAGTGTTAGTAAGGTGATGAAACTGTTGAATAATAAACCAACAGATATCTGTTTCACCACCTTGCTATCGACTAGGTCAACTCTAGATAAGTTCCGTCTTTGTAACTTGTGATCGAAAAAAGTCTATTTTTTACCGGTGACCTTATTTGCTAAATGATTTGTTATTGTTCTTGCTGCATCACGCCCCCCTAAACCGAAAGCTAGTGCAATTGCAACGGCAACGCTACCGAGGGTAAAACCAAACGCCATATTAACAATATTATCAGCAAGTCCCATTGCTTTCAGCCCCATGGCAAGAACTAGACCCATAATGGCTATGCGAGCAATATTTGCCATTCCTGTGTTACCAGCAGAAGAAAGCTTTTGATACGCGATTGAACTGAGAAAGTTACCAATAACCAAGATTACTCCTCCAACTAAAATGCCGCCACCAAAATGAAGTACTTTACTAAAAATCGTCGAAATAACTTCAATTCCTAAAACATTAACTGCTGCAGTAGACGCTGCCATCATGGAAAAGAACATGATGGTTCCTCCAATTAGCTTAGTGGGTGTAAAACTTTGTGAAAACAATCCCTGAACGCCTACTTTTTCAGGCATGGAATCAATTGCCATACCGTCTAGTAAGCCAGTCAGCATGAAAATAACAAACTTTGTCACGTAATAAGCGACGAGTAATATAATAGCTGCACCAATGATTTTAGGTACTGCAGCCATTAAATCCTGGATCATTGCTGATGCCGGTTCAGAAATTGCTGGAATATTTAATACACCCAGTGCACTGACAATAATAGGTAATAAAATACCTCCAAAGATAAAGGCACTACCAAAAGAAGAAATTTTGATATCTGTACTACCTGTTCGTTCAGCAATTTGATTATCAACTTTAGTTAATGCCATACCCACGAGTTGAGAAACAATCTTTGCGATAATCCATCCCGCATAACCAATGACACCAGCACCAATTATATTAGGAATTGCATCCATAAACTTATTCAACATTTCTTTTAATGGCTGAAGCACGTCGGTCATACCAAAATGTTGCAAAACAGCCATGAGTACAAAGATAGTGAGCAAGCCTTTAAACAAAGAGGCGATGGGCGTGGCTAAATCAGTTACTGAGCCATCTGTGTTAGTTTGATATAAAAACGATGCTTTTGATAAAGCACGAGTGATAATTCCCGTAATTATTTTTACAACTATCAATCCAACTATTAATATAAGCAACCCTATCAAAACATGACCGAGAGCACCCGAACCTGCTTCTCCAAGAAAGCCAGTCAGTTTATTTATTAAATCAGACATAATATTTCTCCTTAATAGATCGTACTGTGAATTTTAAGCATACTATATAATTAAGTAAATTAGAGTATATTGATATATGTCATGAAACTTGGTTTTTTAATGTTCTTTTAGTGAACATATGACTTATATTTAATTCTTTTTTCTTAATTTGTTTGCTCTTCTACTATTTATACATTGTTAATAATTAACATACTATTAACAATCTGGGTTTAAAAAAACATAACTTATGTGAATTGCTAATTTTTAGCAATTGAATAGTAATTTGCTCTTCCTAAAATTGTTGGTTCAGTATGAGTGGTTAAAAAATGTAGTTATTTATAATTATCAATCAAAAATAACCCATAGCAATTGTTTAATATTCAAAGCAGACAGTATTTCTTTAGATGTAGAAATATAATGGTGTATTATCTGTCAATACTTTTGTGTGCCTTTTTATTAAACACTTACCCAGTTGTAATAATTTATAAAATTAGTCGTTAAATTATCGTTTGAAATTAAATTTGTTTAATATAGTAAATATCACTGGTATCGAGTGTATTGATCATTTTTTTTTAAAATGAATTTAATTAGAATTAGAATTGAGGGCACCTCTATTAATTGATAAATGGGAAATTGAGTCCACAATGAATAGGCGTACTCTTAATACAATTAATGGGAAACAGCAATGAATTATTCCAACATGTTAGTGGTAGCACTTGAAGAAGCACAAATTGGATTTGATGAAGGTGGGGTGCCTGTTGGAGCCGCATTATTTGATAACCAAGGTCAGCTACTGAGCCGGGGGCGTAATCGCCGAGTTCAGCATGATGATCCTTCCGTCCATGGTGAAACTGATGCATTTAGGAAAGCAGGTCGTCAAAAAAATTATCGAGATAAAATATTAGTGACAACCCTTGCACCATGTTGGTACTGCTCAGGATTGATTCGTCAATTTAATATCGGTACTGTGGTGGTTGGTGAATCTGTCAATTTTGCAGGACATCTAGACTGGCTTAAAGACGCAGGAGTTACAGTTATTGAATTGAATGATGCTCCTTGTATTACGCTTATGCAACGATTTATTGAACAATCACCTGATATCTGGTTTGAAGATATTGGGGAATGTGATTGTTAGAGAATATGCAAAACATCCCCTCAATTGATTTGTTTATCAAAAATAATCAAAATCAAAATCAAAATCAAAATCTAAGTATATTTATTTCCAGATTCACAGATGTTTTAACTTAAATTTTTTTAGACGAGGATTCAAGCGTTAAATAAAATCTTACCAGTTCTGTGGTAACTGTTTCACAATGACCCATTGACCTATTTCACTTACCTTGATGTAGCCTCCTTTCTTTAGCGCAACAATAAATCGATTTATATTTTCTCTAGCTGTCCCAACAAACTCTCCCATTTCTTGTTGGGTAAACTTATTTTCAATTAGATAAGTTCCATCTTTCTGTACAGTCGCAAGCTTGTATAACTTAGTACGAAAACAAAAATAAGCATTATTGACCCGGGAATCAGTTAATTCTTCTGTCAGGTTTCGAATACGCTCGATTAAAGAAGGAATAATTTTTTCTGAAAAAAAATCATTATCCGTAAAATAGGTGATAAATTTTTCTTTTGACACTACAGTTAATTGTGTATCAACTAATGCTTCGATGGTTGTAGATCTTGATTTATTATCAAGAAGCCCTAGTTCTCCAAAATACTCTCCTGAACTAAGAACTCTTAGTAAGTTATTTCTTCCTGATTGACTAAGAATTAAAACTTTTACTTGACCTTGTTCAATAAAATAAAATGAATCACTCTCATCACCTTGAAAAAAAATGATAGATTTTTTTTGAAAATGCCGAGTACAACCTAACTTTTTGATGTTAGAAATGGTTTCGTTAGATAAAGTCACTGAAAAAAGTCTGTGTTGGTTATTATAAAACCTAATCTTTAGATCTTATATTGACAATATTATGGTACAGTTAAACTATTGTATTTAATGTGATACTCATCACTATTGCCTAGTAAATAAGTCATATGTAAAAATAATAAAGTATGCTGTCGGAAATGAAGGACATTAAATATTATCTAATTTAAAGTTCTGTTTAAACGGATAATTTCAAAGATCTTAGCTCGTCTTATTTTTAGCCATTTCTATCTGAACCTTGGTTCTCTTAGGACTATTTCATTAATATGTTAAATAAAAATCGACTGTGGGTTTCATCGCTTTTTAACGCTGATGCCACCAATAAAGCGATTCTAATAAAATTACAATTATTTAGCTTTCTAATTTTCTAGGCTTATAATTTTGAGCAGATTCTTAGTCGTAAAAGTATGATGAACGGGGGAAATAAGAGGAAGTGAGAAAGAAAAACTAGAAACTAAGAAATGACATGATTTATTATCTTTTATAGATTAAGTGAGGTAAGCAAGAAAAAAACAGGATTATCATCCATTTTTTATTGCAAGTGGTGGATTATTCTTGGCAACAATTGACAAAACTCTAGAAAACCAATATCCACCACCTTCCAAAAAAACATAAGATAGTTTTTTAAATCCGTGTCAAACCAACCAGCGGATTATAAAAACTGGCATCTACAGCAGCTAATTCAGCTTCTTGATGGTTTTTTTGCATGACTTTTTTAACTAAATCTTCTGATGCCTTTTGGGCATAAACCAAAATCAAATAACGACCTGATTCCAAATCCTCATGGAATAGTGAAATTTTCTTATTTTCTGTGGCAATTCCTGTCAAGCCACCTTCCCAAATTCCAAACATTGTAAAAAAACCAATAATGGCATAAAAAGCAATATCGGGTACCTCTGTGCCAAAAAGGTTCGTTGCATTAACTGTTACTGCAGCAGATATTCCAATTAGTAATCCAACAAATGCGCCAATAATACCGTAACGCATGATGTCTAATTGCTCTAGATAATTACTTGAATGAATTTTTTCTTTTTTAAGTCCCGCTTCATCCTTGCTTAAAACATGAATAAACCAATCATTTATACCTGCTTGATGCAAATCTTTTGTAATTTGACTAGTGCTCTCTAGTGTGGAAGTAAGGTAATAAAAACATTTCATAACAGCTCTCCTGTATATAATAATTTATGCATACATACTCTCTATAAAGTGAATCACAAGGGGCTTTATTATGCTAAAAATGAAATGATGTGATCCGCCGGTTAATAGGTCGTTACAATGAGCAATTTATTACAAACTAATTGTTATAAATTGATTAAATAAACAATTGCCCCTTTTTTAATCTGCATCTTCCTATCAATAAAAAAGTATCTTGCTCGTTCCGTTGTCCATGAAAAAAACTATATGGTCATTAGCCATATATGATGAAGCCTGTATTTTACAGACTGTTCTATATAGACTGCACCTTCGTTCCAGTGATAATTCCCATTCCTTTGCTAGGTTTTCTTTATAAAGTCATCTCATCGTAGAGATGCGTTTTTTTTAAAACCTTTTTCATTGTAGCCGATGGCTCGTGGCGATTAAAAGAAATTTTTTAAAATTCAAGTTTTGAAAGGATTTTTTAACTCTCTAAATATCTCAATGGGTAAAGCGTGTTGATCAGTAGAAAGGGGGCTTTAATTGGTAATATTTTTTTATCAATGTCTTAATTACAATCGGATAGTCTTCAAGATTAATGTGGAATAGTTTTAATAAAATAGACTTGTTTTTTCCTCTTAAGTATACTGAATATAAAAAATAGTATTATAATATCAATGGGTTGTGTGTTTTATAAGATGATAGCATAGAAAAATCACTATTTATAGTTTAAGGGTAATAATGCCTTTTATTAATGATAAAAAACTATATTCTTAAACGACCCTATACGAAAAAAACAGATTTATAAAACATATGATTCTGTAATTGATAAATTTATTCTGGGTAATAGGTATATGACAGAAGAATCGGCACAGAAACAGACCAAAGGGCAAAACCTTAAACACGGAAGCGTCAATATACTGATCACTTTATTAGTGATTCTATTACCTCTCATTCTGTATGTTTTTTATATAGAAAAACAAGAAAGTTATTTTAAATCCTATTATCACAGAACGCTAGGTAATATTAATCAGGAAGTGACTACCCGTCTGGACTATCTGAAGCTACCTATGAGTCGATGGTTAAGTGGCAATACCGAACCAAATAAAAACGAGTGGCTTAAATCATTTAAAAAAGGGGAGTGTGCCCCGATTTATCAAAGCCCTAATGAAGGAGGCAGGTATGACATGACTAAAGGAAAAGTAACGGCTAAATTATCACGTGAAAAAAATGATATTTTTGCGATTCAAGTCATGTCTATCACAAGTGAAGAGCTTTCCAAACTTCCCAATATACAACAAAAAAATAAGGGTGAAAAACCACTTGAGGAAACTTTGCAAGAGGGAACTCGGCCATGTAAAGCAGAAATCCCCGTCACTGATCTAGTTACCACAAAAAATAACGCATTACTTTTTGATACTTTGTTGATATCTAACAAAGTAGGGGATGTTATTTATGAAGAAAAACATGCTCGTCCTCAATTACTTAAATTAACCCCCAGTAATAATTTTATTTTTTCTTTTAATGAGGAAAATAAACAAAAAAATACCACGGATTTAAAATCAACAATAATACCATCGACTTTCTCAATTTCTGAAGGAGGCAATCAATATGAGGTTTTTTGCCAGATAATGAATTCTTCTTTTTTCACCAATAAAAAAGAATTAAAACAGCCTTTATTTATCTGTGGATTAGTGAAAGCGGATAAATTTTCTAGACAAGTTAAATCTATTTCAGCAAACAAGGTTGTTATTGCGATTGGTGGTTTACTCTTCATCCTCTTATTGACGCCATTTTTAAAACTTTGGTTGATTAGTCCAAATGATTCTTATCGGCAGTTTGATCAAAAAATATTACGATTATCTTTCTATATTCTGGTTTCTCTGATTAGTATTGGTATTCTAGATAGTTTGCGATATAAAACGCTTAATGAGCAATTGAGTGATGCGATGTGGAAGATTTCTCAAGGTATATCGAGTGATTTTAAAAAAGAGCTACATAAATCCGTCAAGATACTCAACAAGTACGACCAATGTATTAAGGATAAAGTTTTAAATGTGAAGGCTAGTGAATGTAGTGAAAAAATAAAAAAAGAAGATGCCCTCTTGGATGAAATTAACAATACATTCAATAATTACCCTGCTTTTGAAGCACTGGGTTCTGTGGATTATAACGGTTCGATTATTGTGGAAGAAGAAATTTCAATACGTATTAAAAAACTAGGCGGGGGAAGTGTTTCTCATCGAAATTATTTTCAATACGCAAAATATGGGCCACGTTTGAACAAAACAATTTGTGGGGGGATATTATCGAATGGGTGTGTTTTAGAGCGAATTGTATCTATGGAAGAAGGTGTTAAATTAACGGCGTTTTCTACATTAAGTGAACCAATAGATAGAATCGCTTCAAAACCTACAATAAGAGCCTTATTTAAACGCTTGGAAACCTTTATTTCTCCTGTGCTTCCTGATTCTATTCAATTTGCTGTTGTACAAAATACAGATGGTAAGGTCTTGTTTCATAGTGATGATAGGTTAAGTCTTGTAGAAAATTTTTTTGATGAAATAGATAACAAGAGTTTAATGCAAGAAATTAAAAATCTTGTAGTACAGGATGATTATGTTCTTATTCATCCAGAAAAAACTTTCAATGGTATGTACCATGGAATTGAGCATAGTTTTGTCATCTATCCTTTGAGTATACCTGATTGGACTCTAGTGCTTTTTCGTGATTTAACACCATTGCAAACCATGAATGCTGAAATAGTCATCACTAGTTTTATCGGTATTTTTTTATTTCTTATTTTGTTAGCTGTCGTGGTTCTTTTTAGCCAATTTTTTTATGAGCACCCCGTTGGAACCTGGATCTGGCCAAATATTAAGAATAGTGAAAATAGAAAGCGATATTTTTCAATTTTAGTATTTTTTGGATTTCTCTCTTTAATTAATATCATCATTCTTAGTCATGATATTTATGGTAAACAACAAATGCTGTTAGTTTTTACTTTAGCTATATTATCAATGACTTCACTTTCGTTACTTACACCAGAGCGGCGTTATCAACAAGATAGGTTACGAAATAAAATTTGCAAGGTACTTCCTGTTTTAAGCTTTATCATATTCATGATCATATTCGCGAACTTAATATATCAAAATTCCGATAAATCAGATAATAGGTTGATTTTTTTTGGTTATTTATCCACGTTCTTTTTTTTATTAGGGTTTTATGTTTGGAAGAACAAGCAAGCAATTATTTCTAAACAAAAGAGTTTGCTCAATTTACATGTCCTGTTTGCTTTATTCTATTTTATAGCATTGTCAATTATGCCGGCTTGGGCAATATTTGAGAGTGCCTGGGTCATTAATATGGAAGCTTATACGCGCTCTAGTTTAACTGACTACAGCCGATCTTTAGATCTAAGAAATCAAGCAATTCTTAAAGATGTACGTAGAATCAGAACTGATAGCAAAATTACAGATTTTAAAAGATCAAACTACAAAGTTCCATGGATTGATCTATCCGAGTATCAGAAAGATAGTAAACCAAGTCATGAGTCTCAGCATTTAGGACAGAAAATAGTTGATTTCATCCCAATATTAAACTCAGAAAGTGCGAAATTACGTACATTTTATGGCTCACATGGGCAGAAAGTAGGCAAACCAGGAGATAACTGGTCTTGGTCTGAGGAATTTTCATTAGTAAGGAATTCTGATGTAAAGTCGATTCAAGGAAGTTTGATTGTAGATAAAAAGACACAGAGTCTATCTGGTGATTTAGATAAACTGCCAATCTCAATGAGATCATGGCTCACTAAATTAGACTCTTTGTCTCAATTTGTAGTCTTTATCATATTCTTTCTTTGGATTTATGTGTTATGGCTAGCGTTAAAAAAAATATGTAACCAAATATTTTCGTTTGAACAAGTGTTACCAGCCAAACGACTTCAGGTCAATAATTGCAATGATAGTGATTCATGGGGCTGGTGGGCAGGCTCTGGAATTAACAGGCTTATTATTAGGCCTATTTTTAATGTAGGAGAAAAATTAACTGAACTATACGAAAAACACGAGCGATCGTCAGAAGTTAAAATAATTGATCTGAGTCGTGAGTATCATCAACAAGAAAAAGATGAATCTATCGATTACCCATTATCTGCTGAGGAAATTAAAAACTATCAAGTGTTTGTTTTAGAGAATTTTGAATCTATCTTAAGAGATCCAGAGGTTGTAAAAAGGATAATGCATTTATTATTAGAATTATCCAAATACGATAACAAAATTATACACATTGTCTCTCAAGTAGACTTACCGCATTGTTTACAAATATATTTTAGAAATCACTCTGATGTCAATATATTATCAACAGCGGATGAAAAAAACTGGATTAAAATTCTATCAAAATTTCATAAGGCCCATTCTGATCACAAATTAACGGACTGGCGTGAAAAAGAAAATGAAGCTGAAGCAATATTAATACGGGAATGTGCCTGGTCAAATAAATTAGATGGAGTGTATCAAAATATCAAACGGGCTCCTGGTTTTAAGCAAATGAAGGAAAATGATATTGTTAGTATTGTTTCTGATCAGGCAGAGATATTCTTTAGTGAGGAGTGGAAGTTTTGTTCAAATGTAGAAAAGCGTACACTTTATTATCTAGCTCAAGGTCATCATTTTAATCCAAAAACTGCTTTAGTCATGCAATGTTTAATGCAACGCTATTTAGTTAAGCGAGACCCGCAATTTATGATAGTCAGTGAAAGCTTTAGATTGTTTGTTTTACAGGCTGAACCTCTAAAAAATATACGTCAATGGGAACTCGATTCACCCACTAGTAATTGGTCTAGCTTGAGGATGCCTCTTATAAGTTTATTCCTTGTTACTGCGGGCATCCTACTTTACAATCAGCCTGACATCTTTCAGGAAATCACAACATTTGCTGCAGCCTTAACTGCTGGAGCACCAATATTACTACGCCTTGTGACAATGATGAGAAGCGAAAAATAGTTTATGTGCGGAAAATGAATTTTTTAATCTAACGTTAGATAGGAATAAACATTGAACACTAAAATTTGGCCGCCAGGAGAATTACCAGAAGAATTAGACGACATCATTTATAAATTTATCTGTCGTCGTTTTAAGGATGAGTGGTCTATTAATCGAACAGATATTTCTTATGAAATAATTAATAATCGTAAAAATATCATTGTTGTTAATAAGTCTAGTATCGTTGGCTACCTTGGGATAGAAGCTGATGGAGAGTTAGTTAACGGAAGTATTGAAAAAGGAAAAGGGTTGCTGGGGATAAAGCGCTTACAAGCCCTTATAGAATTAGCTGTAAGGACAAAGAAAAATAATGTGAATCTTTATGCTTTTGTTCCTGTTGTCAAAACAGGTGCAGCGGCAGCTTGTTTTTTAATGGGCATGATTGTTCAGGAGCCAGTCATACTCAAAAAGGTCAATTACCAAAAAAAAACAATTATTTTGATAAAATTAGTTTTTCCTTTAAAAATCAATGAAGCACTATTTAATTCTAGGTACCATGCTAAGCAACAATTAAAAAAGCTTGATGATATTCAGGTTAGCCTTTTTCATTAGAAAAAAAAGATTATCAATCTCTAGGCATTTTGTTTTAAGGGTAAAAGAAACACACTTTTATCAAGTATTGATTTCGACAAAACTCATCTATATTTTTCAGTACCGGATATTTTATTTCGTCAAAATGTGACTGCCAGTCCTCGTGTTATCTACTATTTTTCTGATAAGTTTTGTTCATAAAGTTCTTATCTAAAACCATCAATAATCTGCATGGAATGGCTTGGTCAATTAAGGGTAAGGTTTTTGTTCATATTCAATACGTAAACAATATGTGTATTCCTAACTTTGTTACTGTTGCTACATTTTTGAAGACGGATAAAAACCAGTCAATTATTGAAAAATTTTTCCATGTAATTTCTTTAGTTCGGTCTGATTTTGCAAAGTTAAAACTGGTTATTTATGGGGAGTATATTGATAAAGTTATAAAATTTAACCATTTACTAACATTTTTTAAAAACTAGGCTATGCTTAAGCATAGCAGAGGTTTAATTTTTTACTTTGCTATTTGGTTGTGTAAACAATTTTACAACAACACTTATCAACCCATTCTTCACGTTTGTTTTTTGATTTTTGATTTTTACAAAAAAAAATAATAAAAAACCAAAAAGTAAACTATGTGAGGACTACGTATCGGAAACATTATGAAATATAAATCCTTAATACACCAATGTGCTTGGTTATTATTTACAGTTCAATTGAGTTTTTACTCGCTATCATCAGCTGCTCATGGGGAGTATTCAGTAGAAGATTACCCTAGAACCGAATCAGCCATACAAGCGGATGCTTTTTTTTGGCAGGTCTTAAATAGTGGTGATTATGAGAGCATTCCCTTGGTCACAAATGCACTTACAGCTGCGTATTTACAAGATCCGAACGATTCAGTTACCTCTGCGCATATAGGTTCTTTACATATGTGGACAGTATTAGAGCAAGAGCGTCTTGAACAGATTCCTGCAACGATCACTGATCATATCGTGTTAGCTCGTAAATATTTGGAGCAAAGCACAAAAAAAAATCCTCATGATGCTCGCATTTTAGGTTTTTTAAGCGCAATGATGATGATTGAAGGTGAAATAGATCAAAATAAGAAACTGGTACAAAAAGGTTTTAGAAAGTTGTTAAAAGGAGAGCGAATTTTTCCTGAGTTTAACAATTTTTCTATTGGCTTTATGGGGAGTCGTTTGCCACCAAAGAGTGATCTTTTTAAACTAGGTCTAGAATCTCTTTGGAAAACGTTAGATATTTGTATTGGCGAGAAACTTGACCGTATCAACCCAGACATGGCACCTTACATGCATCTGCAAACGACTGAGGGTGATAAACGTGTTTGTTGGAATGGGAGTATAGCACCGCATAACTTTGAAGGGTTTTTCTTAACAATGGGGGATATGCTTGTAAAGTCTGGTGATTGGCAGTTAGGAAAAAAAATATACGCAAATGCAAAGTTAGCACCTGAGTATGATGATTGGGAGTATCAAGATACTTTAGAGCAGCGCATGGTTAATGCTAGAGAAAATGTTAGTTTATTTAATGCACCCTTAAATGAATCTAATAGACCTGTTAAACCTGTGATGGCTCAATCCAGTTATGCATGTACTGCTTGTCATGAAAACTAAAGAAACCCTTAAGGAATCTCTGATCAAGTCAAATTATTTTTAGCTTGTTAAAACTACCGATATTTTCCACGGAGATCAGTGCAATAGAATAACTATTACGCTTTACTTCGTGGAAAATAGTGACCGTTTTTTCTGCGCTAAATTCTAATCAACTTAATCAGAGGTTCCTTAAAGAGAAAGTCTTTGACTCAGGTACGATTAAAACTATGAGCCATTGAATATTATATTTAAAAACGCGAATTATTTTAATCGCGTTTTTATTCCTTATTCTCTTCGTAGGCAGAATGAGTCAATTAAAACACTGAATTTTTAACAAACATGATAATTATTATCAATGATTAATTTTAAACCTTTAATTTTTTGCTAAATATTCTGTCAATAATGATGTTTTTTCTACACACATAAAAAAAGCCTATAACGAAATCGTTATAGGCTTCTTAAAATATGGAGCTGGTGATGGGACTCGAACCCGCGACCGGTTGATTACAAATCAACTGCTCTACCAACTGAGCTACACCAGCGAAGTTGATCAGAGTATTATACAATTATATTTAAACCTGTCTAGTGCTTTTTTTATTACGGTTGTTGTTTTTGTTCTTTTTTCTATTGAAATTTATGGGATGGGTATGTTTTGTTTTAAATTTTGACGATTTATTAGTGTTGATTTGTGTGCCTAGCCCTTTAGGCTGAAATGATGGAATTAGGTGTTTTTTTCCATTACCAATTAAATCTGATCGCCCCATTTTTTTTAAGGCTTCTCGTAATAAAGGCCAGTTTTTAGGGTCGTGATATCGTAAAAATGCTTTGTGTAAACGACGTTGCTTGATACTTTTTGGAATAGGCATGTCATCTGCTTTTCGACTTACTTTTCGTAAAGTATCTTTACCTGAATGGTACATCGCGGTGGAAACAGACATAGGAGAGGGTAGGTAGGCTTGTACTTGGTCTGCTCTAAAGCCATTACTTTTTAACCATAAAGCTAAATTGAGCATATCGATATCTTTAGTACCTGGGTGGGCAGCAATAAAATAAGGGATTAAATATTGTTCTTTACCTGCTTCCTTTGAATATTTGTCAAACATTTGTTTGAATCTATCGTAAGTCCCCATTCCTGGTTTCATCATTTTTGATAATGGGCCATCTTCTGTGTGTTCAGGTGCTATTTTTAAGTAGCCTCCCACATGATGTGTGACGAGTTCTTTGACATACTCAGGTGATTCAACCGCTAAGTCATAACGCAAACCGGAGGCAATGAATATTTTTTTTATACCAGGAAGTGCTCTAGCTCTTCGGTAAAGTTTGATTAACGACGAATGATTAGTATCTAAGTTTTCACATATTCCCGGGTAGACACAGGATAGGCGCCGGCATGATTCTTCTATTTTTTTTTCTTTGCATGCCAACCGATACATATTAGCTGTTGGCCCACCTAAATCAGAAATATGTCCAGTAAAATTTGGTGATGTATCCCGGATGGCTTCTACTTCTTTGATAATTGAGTCTTCTGAGCGACTTTGGATAATTCTTCCTTCATGTTCTGTAATTGAACAAAAGGTACACCCCCCAAAACAGCCCCGCATAATATTGACGGAGTGTTGAATCATTTCAAATGCAGGGATGTTTGCATTGCCATACTGTGTGTGAGGTAGGCGAGAGTAGGGTCGATCAAATACGCCATCCATTTCTTGGGTTGTCAGGGGAATAGGGGGGGGATTCATCCATATTTGGCGTGATCCATGACGTTGTATTATGGGTCTGGCATTACCTGGGTTAGTTTCACCATGCATGACTCTTGATGCGTGAGCATAAAGAATAGGATCCTCTTTGACAGCTTCGTAATCAGGAATTCTAATGACTGTTTTAGATCGTTGCTTATTAGGTATGCTTCTTGTGAATTGAATGACCTTTTCTGTGCCCGAAGTGGATGGCTTTTTGTCACAAGAAGGTTCTGCTTGATAAGGATCAATGGGGGGATTTATAACGCCGGGTTTATCAATAGATGTAGAGTTTTTTTCAGTCCATTCAACAGGTATTTGTTTGACAAAATGAACGGTGCCTCGAATGCCTTTTATATCTGAAATAGCCTCTTTATTAGCTAAACGGTGAGCAATTTCTACAATTTGTCTTTCTGCATTACCATATACCAATAAGTCTGCTTTAGAATCCATAAGTACAGATTTACGAACTTTATCAGACCAATAATCATAATGTGCAATACGGCGTAAGCTAGCTTCTATCCCACCAATAATAATGGGTACATTTTTATAAGCTTCACGGCAACGGTGAGAGTATACGTTAACTGCACGATCAGGTCGCTTTCCACCTTCACCTTTTGCAGTGTAAGCATCATTAGAACGGATTTTTTTGTCAGAGGTGTATCGGTTTACCATGGAATCCATATTGCCACCGGTTACACCAAAAAATAGATTGGGACGGCCAAGTTGTGTAAAGTCTTCTGCACTCTTCCAATCTGGTTGTGAAATAATACCAACTCTAAACCCCTGGGCTTCTAAAACACGCCCTATAACTGCCATACCAAAACTAGGATGATCAACATAGGCATCTCCTGTAACAAGGATAATGTCACAAGAATCCCAGTTTAGTTGATCCATTTCTGACAGGCTCATGGGAAGTTCATGCGCTATTCCAAAGCGCTGAGCCCAGTATTTTTTATAACCAAATAGGTCGGGTGTAGATGGAGTCATTATTTGATTACCTTTTTTAATACTGCTGCGTTATTACGCTTAAAACCTTTTACAAATGATGGAAAGTCAAGGTGGTATTGCTGTTCTAGCTGTAGGGCTTTTTGCCTGAGTTGTTTCATTGTATATTTTGGCGTATTTTCTCTAAAAGCAAAGCCAATAATATTGCCACGTTTGGGGACGGGAAGAAATAAAATTTTCCATTCAAAAATACGACCCATATTCCAGGCGACTTGTTGAAATAGATTTTTATTTGATCCCCATAAATTGATGGCTAAAAGGCCATCATCCATTAAAAGAGTTCTACAATTATCAAAAAATGATTCACTGCTGACTTCAAGAGCCATGCCTTCATGGTCATATGCATCGATAATCATAAGATCATGCTTTTCTTCTACTGTTTTACTTTGTTGGGAAACATAATCTCCACCACAGCCTATGTTAACTTTTAGGCGAGAGTCATTTGGTAGCCCAAAATGACTTCGTGCTATTTTAAGTACACTACTTCGGTGTTCAATAACTTTTATTTTGCATTCTGTAAATTGTTGTAGTAAATATTTGGTAATGGTACCACCCCCTAAGCCGATCATTAAAATATCTTTAGGGGAGTCATTAAATAATAATAATCCCATTGTGGATTTGGCGTAGAGGGAATGCAATTGGTTAGGAGATTCTATAAGCATACTGCTTTGTCTTGAATGTGAGCCAAAGTGTAATGCTCTTACTCCTTCTTTTTCGACAACTTCGATGACACCTTCATCATCATGGTTTTGGTGAATAACCTGACCATCGTATTTTTGCATAAAACTTTATAACTGTATTTAATTCACTCTATTTTCGCTTATAAATCGTTTTGTGTCTTAAAAATAAAATGATTATTTGAGGTAGTCGATATAGAAAGTAATAAAAAATAGGGAAGGTAAAGCATGAAGGTTGAGATGTGAGATTCTATGAAAAAATCTGAATAACTTGTTTGAGGGATAAAATAAAAATAAATGATTGTTTTTGATGGATAAGATAAACAGAGATAGAAACTCTATCTACCTTATTCATCAAAACAATTTTGAAAGGTAAGTCTTATTTAGTGATTGCTTCAGTCACTTTTTCTTTTAGTGCTTCAGTTGTATTTTTAGTCGTATCTGCTGCTGCTTTACCTGCATCGGTAGTAACTTGTTCAGCAGTTTTAGTCACTGCATCAGCAGCGTTACCAGGAGTTGTTGCTGCAACAGGTGCCGCTGGAGCAGGAGCTGGTGCTTGTTCTATAATTTCAACTTTAGCTTGACCACGTAAAGTCGTCAAAAAAGTTTGGACTTTTTGACGCTGTAGCATTGGACGAATTTGTTCTTTAACTGAATCAAATGGAGGAGGTGTTTGTGCTCTTTTACCTTCTCTTAAAATAACATGATAACCGAATTGTGTTTTTACAGGTTCGGTCGTAAATTTCTTGTCTTCTAAAGCGATGACTGCTTCAGAAAAAGGAGGAACCATTTGACCTGAAGCAAACCAGCCTAAATCACCGCCTTTTGGTCCTGAAGGGCCTGTTGATTTCTTTTTAGCTAATTCAGTAAAGTCAGCACCTTTTGTTAATTCTTTAATGATTTTTTTAGCTTCATCTTCAGTTTTGACAAGAATATGTCTAGCTTTATATTCATCACCTGTTTTAGCTATGTTTTTGTCGTATTCAGTTTGTAATTCAGCATCTGTTAGAGGGTTAGCCTTTATGTAACTTTGAACAGCAGCTTGTGATAATAAAGACTTTTGAACGGTTGATAGCTGTTCATTATATTCTGGTGTTTGATCAAGTTTTTTTTGTATAGCATCTTGAATCAATAATTCTCTTTGAATTAATTCATCAACTAATTTTTCTCTAGGAAAAGACTGACCGCGACTACGCTGAGCAATTTCTTTTTCTAAAGTATCTAATGAAGTTTTACTGATGTATTGTCCATTAACGGATGCGATGGCATCTTCTTTTGAAACAACTATCGGAGTTAAAGAACTATTTCCTGATGTGGATAGTTCTTCTTTGCAACCCGTCATTGTTATTGCTGAGCCGGCTATTATTAGAGAGATGAGAGTTTTATTCATTACTTAAGTTCCTCAATTATTTTCAGTAGGGGTTAATGCATTAATACCTAATGCGTGAATTTCATTTTTCATCAAATCACCAAGTGCTTGATAAATTAGTTGATGTCTTTGAACTAAGGTTTTACCGTCAAATGCATCTGCAACAATCGTAACGTTATAATGTCCACCACCTGATTGTGCGCCCGCGTGACCGGCATGTGCAGCACTATTATCAATTATTTCAATTGTTTTTGGCTGAATAGCTTCATTTAATTTTTGTTTAATAAGTTCTGATGTCATTGTGGATATACTTGGTTAAATGGTTTTACTGAGACTTTGTCATAAACACCGGTTGTGACGTAAGGGTCAATATCAGCCCAGCCTGTTGCTTCTTGTATGCTAGAAAATTCAGCAATAACCAAACTTCCTGTAAACCCAGCTTCACCAGGTGTGTTACTGTCAATAGCGGGATGTGGGCCAGCAATAATTAATCTACCTTCATCTTGTAGGTCTTGTAGTCTTTTTAAATGTGCAGGGCGAGCTGATTTTCTTTTTTCAAGACTATCTGCTACATCCTCACTAAGGATTGCATATAACACAATGATTATTCCTTTGGCTCAGGGATATGTTTATAAATTAATAACATTTGAACTATGATGAATATAATCATAAGTCCAGGAACACCAAATGTTTTGAAGGTGACCCAGTCATCTGTACTGTAGTTTTGCATCACATAAATGTTAATAAAGCCAACACTGATAAAGAAAAAGGCCCAAAGTAAATTGAGTTTTTTCCATATGTTAGTTGGTAATTCTAAACTTGCTCCCATCATTCGTTCAACAAAGGTTTTCTTAGCAAAAAAGTGGCTACCTAAGAATGCAAGTCCAAATAACCATTCTATGATAGTTAATTTCCACTTAATAAATTGTTCGTCTTGTAAATAAAGGGTCGCTCCACCCATCACTATGATTAGCCCTAAAGTAATCCATTGCATGGTTTCAACTTTCTTATTTATAAACCAGCTAATACCTACTTGAATGATGGTTGCAGCAATAATAACGGCAGTGGCGACATAAATATCATAAAATTTATAAGTTATAAAAAACAGTATGACAGGGATAAATTCAAAAAGTTGCTTCATGATGTGATTTTTGCGATTAACAGATTGATTATAATTATTATTTAGATATAAAAATCGACTCTAGTGACTAGTTCTGAGCGTTGATTCATTAAGGGTTGGATGTTTTCTTGGATATAAGCATTGAGTGCTCGATTAGAGTGAATATTTTTAAAGAGATTTTTTTTTAGGCTATTAATATCGTTAGAAAGGAGGTCTATATCATTAACGTTAAGACTATTTGTACTTATTGCTAGTGATTGAGAACTAATAGGCACTGGAGTTTTTAAGCTATCATCACTAGGTGCTAATTGCTGATTATCATTTGTTTTCTTTGCTTCAACCCTATTTGGTATAAAGCGTAGAGATGAACTATGAATTTCCATTTGACGATATTAATTGAATGGGTAACCGGTTAATTATACATGAGATTACAAAGGTTTCTGCTAGAATGTTGGATTTTTGGAGTTAATCATGGATAAGTCAACAAAAACAGAGTTAGAAGCAGCTGCATTTAGACGTTTGGTTTCTCATTTGCAAACACAGACTGAAGTGCAAAATATTGAAATAATGATTTTAGCCGGTTTTTGTAGAAATTGTTTGGCCAAGTGGCTGGTTACTGCAGCAGAGGAGCAAGGAGAGTCATTAGATTATGAAGGTGCGAGGGAGCAAGTCTACGGAATGCCTTATTGTGAATGGAAAGACAAATATCAAAAAAAAGCGACAACAGAGCAGTTGGAAGCGTTTGAAGCAAGGCAGAAAAAGAATAAAGGGTAGCGTGGGAAAGGCTTTGTTGTAAGTTATTAAAAAGACGGGCTCTATTTTTGATAAGAAAACTGTCTTACTGACTTTCTACCAAAGAGTGAGGGTTTTATTTTTACTTTTATTTAACTGTAAAAGTTGCATTACATGTTGAAGTTATTTTGTTAGCACCTCGTACTGTCTTTGTATAAATAGCTGCTGGTGTGGGATAAAACTATGTATAACCTGAAGGGACAGTCGCTCAACTTATTCCATTATCGATACTGGCTGATAGGGTATTAGCTGTTCATCAACAAAGTACAGTTTTTTTACCTACTTTATTTGTCTGAGGATTAATATCTAAATTATAAATAGGGGAGATCGTTTTTTCACCTAGTGGAACCCTCAATAACCCATAACTCTTCTCCATGAGCGTCATCAGTGGCAGTAAAGAATAATTTATCTTTTACGTTAGTCAAGTGAAATGGAGGAGTTGGGAGAGGATTAGAGAATATATAGGGGTATGGGTAAGGGAAAGAAGATATTTTAAATTGATGAACGAGTTCTGTCCCTTTTTCGGTACCATCTGATTTCCATAACTCAATGTCATCGTAATAAGCAATATTAAAAAATAAAGTGTTATTTAAAGCACTTAATCGGACAGATCCTGAGCTAAGAATACGGTTATTGCTAATATCATATGAAATATTAAAATCTTTAATATGTTTTGTTCCTATTGACGTACCATCTGATTTCCATAACTCTAAGTGATTGATGGAGTTCTCAGCATTATAAATTGTAAAGTAAAGGATTCCATTTACATTTATTCTATTATTAATAAAAGAGTTGTACTTGTTGGTAAACTGTTTTAATTGAATTGTTCCAGAGCTAGTGCCATCAGATACCCATAATGAAAAAGCATATTTAACAGAATGCTGGGTTTCAAAGAATACTTTGTGATCTACATTGGTCAGGTTTCTAGGAGCAAACCTTAAGTTTTTTATAACTTTTGTTCCTGCATTAGTACCGTCAGACCTCCATAGATGGTACATGTTTGTTGAGGGTGTATATGATTGGAAGAATAAAGAATTATTTGAGATAAGTAATTCTTTTTTCAATTTTGTAGGTTTTAAGAAAAAAGAACCGAAACCTGAATTAAATTTGGAGGTTCCAGTTATCGTTCCATCAGATTGCCATATTTGATTTAAATCAGACTTAGTGCTGCCATAAAAAAATACTTTATGGTTTAGCTCTCTCAGTGATTCTATATTATTTTTAAATGTGATAGAAACAGCAGGTGAGGTTGTATCATTAACTGGAACGGTTCCTGTAATAGATCCATCCGATTTCCATAAAGTAGTCATAGTACTATGGCGGCCAGGTTGACGATCAGTTCCAGTTCCTAAATTACCAAAGTAGAGTGTTCCGTTGATATTTGTTAATTGATGAAAAGGACTGTGAACAATATCTGTTGTTTTGGAATAATCTAAAGCGTCTGTTTTGTAGACTTTTTCTTTTTTTAGTGAGACTGATTCGCCAGTAATAATGTTTATTTTTATTAACTCAAAATGATGCACGCCCGTATAAGAATTACTATCTGGTTCTGAGTATGGAATATAAGTCGTGTGAGCGTGTAGAAAAAGAAAGTCACCTATTTGAGTGAGTCCTCCTATATCAGAACCTTGTGGTCCCGGCCAAAAATCTTTAACTAATTTGGTTCCAGCATTTGTTCCATCAGATTGCCATAGTTCATCACCGTGTACACCATCATTTGCAATAAATACTAAGGTTCCATTGACGTTTAGAGTTTTTATTATCCAAGGTGAGATAGAAGATGTCACTCCAGGGGCGATATCTTTAACAAGGCGTGCTTGAGGTATTGCTAAAACTGAGTGTGAAGTAATAGTACTCAGTAAAAAAGTAAAAAAAATAAGATTATAATATTTATAAAGCATTTTAAGAGTCTTTAGTGCTGATTCATGTTATAGAACCTTGCTTAGAAACGTAGATTACATCTGTGTACTAGCATTATTCAATAATGTTGGTAATAGCAGATTTTTTAGTTATTTATTGCGCTGCTGTAAGAGTGTTTATAAGCAAAAAATAAAAAAAAATAAAGGTTGATATGCTGTTAACGTGACAAATATCACAAAATATTTCTAGCCTAGAAAAAATTATTTTAAATGCGAATGAGATTGGATGATTAAACGATATAACTATCGTTGGGTGTTAACATCAGTTACGCAATACACCGGCAAAGTTGATTTTTAGTTCTACCTGTTTGATATCGGTTTTTTACGGATGGAAACAGCAGGATACCTTGTAAGTCTTTTGTGAAGATAATTAAGGAATCTCTGGTTAAGTCGATTAGAATTTAGCGCAGAAAAAACGGTCACTATTTTTAACGAAGTGAGATGTAATAATAGTCATTCTATTGCACTGATTTTCGTGGAAAATATCGGCCGTTTTAGCAAGCTAAAAATAATTGGACTTGATCAGAGGATCCTTAAGTCAAGGCTTACATAGGTATTAATATGAATCGTTATTTCATGTTTTTATCTGGAAGTGTTTTTTCTGAATTGTCTCTTTTTTGTTAAAAGAGGCAGGCCTTGATGTTGATTTAGAACGACCTGCCTTTTAAATGTTATTGAATTGTAATTGTTGTATTACAAGTTGATGTTGTTCCATCATCACCTTGAGTCGTCATTGTGTAGGTAGCAGTTTGTGTTGGGTAAAACCAAGTGTAATCTGAGGGAACAGAGACTGAACCAATACCATTATCAATAGTAGCGGATGCTACATTATCAGACCACCACCAAAGTGCAGAACCTTCTCCAGCTCTAATAACCTGTGGGTCAGCACCTATTTCACAAATAGGGGGTTCTGGTCTAGGGTTGTCTGGTTCTACGATAAGTGTTGTTTCGCACTTTATAGATGACCCATCCGCTCCTTTTGCAGTCATAGTAAAGAGAGTTGAATTTCTTGGGTAGATCCATTTATAGTCACTAGGAACAGTGATATTTCCAATGCCGTTATTAATGCTAGCTGAGATAACAGCATCTGACCACCACCAAAGAGCAGTTCCCTCGCCAGCTGTGATTGTTTGAGGGTCAAGACCTACTTCGCAAATAGGGGAGGCAGTATTTATAGGGTTTAAAATATAGGCATATTCATCTTCGCCACGTTTACCTATTCCAATAATTTGTCCTTTATTGTTAATAGAATTAACGGAGATAATTTCTGTCCAACCATCGAGCCCTTCTGTTACTAAATCAGCTAACTTGTATACTTGACCATCGGAAAATAAAGCAGGGATTGATCTGGCTTCATTTCTTGTTTGACTTGTTCCAATTACTTGACCTGCATCATTAATTTCTATAGCTGTGGAACTACTTCCTCCAAGTGTACCTAGGTCAGTCATGCTCCATGTGTTATTTGTTTTTGATGCAATAAAAGCATGTTGAGTCACCCCATCACGTAGAGTTGATGTTCCCGTAATTTTACCTAAGTTATTAATGTCTTTAGGTAGAGTAGAATTTCCTCCTAAAGAACCTAACGGTTCTTGCGCCCATTCAGTGCCTGTTTTGGAAATTACATATGCATGTGCCTCATCACTTGAAGCTGTTGGTTTGCTTAGCCCTATTATCTGGTTAGAATTATTGAGTAGGATTGGGTGACCAACAGTATCATTCCCCAATTTTAACGGAACATTTATGTTCGATATAATCCAGTTTGCATTATTCTTAGTACCCATCACAAGAACTCTTTCTTCTCCATTTTCTTGCGTATCTGTTCCTATAAATTGTCCTATATTATTGAATGAGGAGAGAATAAAGTTACTCTGGCTTTGTTGAATAGGCGTTAAAATTCTTTCGTTTTCAGAAAAATAATTTGATACAGAATATCGACTTTGACCTGAGTGGCGACCAAGTTGATAGTCCGTTTTTTGATAAATATATTCACCTAAATTATTAAAATGGAAGGCATGAGCATGTCGAGAATTAGCAAGTACATTATTATTCAAAATCTGTGCATTGGCAGAAAGGACATCATATGCTAAGCCAGCTTGTCCACGTCTACTAATAAGAAATTGTCCTTCATCGTTTAATCTTCCTGCAATTTTAAAAAAATTGGCGCCAGTCCGTTTGTGTAGAGGAGTTATGCTATATTGAGGATCAACAGCATAAACTGTCGATGAAACTAGCATTAGACCCAATAATATTTTTTTGTTCATTTTTTTATTCAATTCTGATAATACGAGGGAAAAATTTACCATAGCGTGATGCAGTTCACAATAAAAACGAGACGTAGGTCACATTGCTATTAATTACAGGATATCCATTGAAAGGAAAACAGTTCAATCACAGGCTAGTTTTAAATTTAGCCATCCCCATGATTTTAAGTAATATTTCCACACCATTATTAGGGTTAATTGATGCGGCAGTTTTAGGTCACTTAAATTCTGAAAATTTTTTAGCGGCCGGCACTCTTGGCGGATTGATTTTTAGCTTTATCTTTTGGGGGTTTGGTTTTTTACGGATGGGAACCACTGGACTTACAGCACAAGCATTTGGTGAAAATAATAAAGATGAACTTAATTGGGTGCTAATCAGGGCAATTGTTATCGCTTTAATTATTTCAATTTTTTTATTACTCTTTCATCAGGCTATTGCATCGATCAGCTTTTTGCTACTTGAAAGTTCCGACTCAGTTGAGCTTCTTGCGCTGAAATATTTTGAAATTAGAATATGGAGTGCACCTGCTACCTTATGTTTATACGTACTAATGGGATGGTTTTTAGGCCGGCAGAATGTAAGAGTTCCTTTATTAGTGGTACTTATTACTAATATAGTGAATATCTGTTTAGATTTACTTTTCGTGAATTATTTTGATTGGAAGATTGAAGGTGTTGCTTTAGCATCAGTCATTGCAGAATACATTGGACTTCTTATCGCTCTATCAAGTGTGACTTTTTATATAAGGAAACAAAATTATTTTTGGCGATGGGAATATTTTGCGCGTATGGATAAGTTTAAAGCCATGCTACTTATTAATAGTCATATTTTTGTACGTACCTGGTGTCTGATTTTTGCATTTGCCTTTTTTTCTGCTCAAGCTGCAAAAATGGGTGCAGTAACTTTAGCTGCAAATTCAATATTACTCAATTTTCAAAATTTTATGGCATATGCTTTGGATGGCTTTGCTCATGCAGCTGAAGCATTGGTTGGACGAGCGATGGGGGCAAAAAATAGAGTGATGGGCAGGCAAGCTATTTTAACGGCTTGTTTATGGTCATTTGTAGTTGCTTTATTCTTTTCTGGATTGTATTTTTATTTAGGTCAGCAAATCATAAATTTATTAACGGGTCTGACCCATGTTAAAGAACTTGCTTATTTCTATTTGCCTTGGGTCGTTGCTATGCCTTTAGTTTCTTTTCTTTGTTATCTTTTTGATGGTATTTTTATTGGGTTAATGCTGACCAAAGAGATGCGAAATACGATGCTGTTTTCTTTGTTTTGTGTTTATTTTCCTTTATGGTATTTTACTCAAGATATGGGGAATCAAGGTTTGTGGATAGCAATGCTGGGCTTTATGTTTGCGCGTAGTTTAACGATGGCCATTGTTTATAAGTACCGAAAAGTGGTTAGAAATAAAAGGAATGATTTTATATTTTAGGACATGAAACTTCAGTTCGCGTAAAATCACCATTATTGAAATTCAATTTGTGAAGGAAAGTTTTATGAAACACGTTTTATTATTAGCCTTGCTCCTCTCTTCAACGCTTATATATGCTAAAGATGCAAAGGAAGAATGGGATGGAACATCGCTTACTGAAGAAACCATAAAAAAAATTCAGCAATCTCAGTATCAATATAAAAAGTGTGTAATGACAGAAATGCAGAAAAAAGGCTATGCAAAAATTGAATCGCGTAGTGCAACAGATGCCATTATTAAACAATGTGAAAATGTATTGTCTAAGATGAGGATAGTTTATACCGATGTGAAAGTACCCGGAGTTATCGCTGATCGTCACTTAAAAAAAATGCGTATTGATATTACACGACGTGTATTAAAACAATTAATGTTTGCAGAAGCTGCTCGTTCAGCAGGACAATAAATAGTGTTTATACTTTATGTGATTATGGGTGATATTTTCTATTGGTTGTGAAAAAATATTCTGAAGCTGCCACATGGTTTTTTATGTGTATGTTTTAGAGTTTCATTATCGATATTAAATTTCATATAGGATCGTCTGAAGTATATTTTAAAAAAACACGTTATCTAAACAACCGAAAGTATTATGAATAAGAATTACTCAATTGATTTATCTTTAACACCTACAACACTTGATTTATGGCATATCTCTTTACTTGCTGTAGTCATTGCTTTGGCATTACTTTTAATTATTGTGTTATTCGCAATGGTTATTGGGTCATCCAGAAGAGCTAAAAGGACTAGAAAAGATGCAAGAACCAGAGTATCTGTTAAGGGAATGGCTGCAGAACAGGCTAAATTAGCAGCTTCTTCTAAAGCAAAGCCAGAAGTTAAGATAGTAGAGAAAATTGTTGAAGTTGAAAAAATTGTACAGGCACCTGCGCCAGAACCGGTTGTATTGAAAGAAGCAACGCCTGATGCTGCCTTACAGTTACTAAGCATTTTACAAAAATATGCAAGGTTTATCGATTTTATTAAAGAAGATATTGCCACATACAGTGATGCAGATATTGGCGTTGCTGCACGTGTTGTACATGAAGGCTGTAATAAAGCAATGAATGAGTATTTCACTTTAGGTACAGTACGATCAGAACAAGAAGGAAGTAAAGTAATTTTAGAAAAAGGGTTTAATGCATCTGAAGTGCGATTAACAGGTAATATTATTGGTGATGCTCCTTTTACTGGGTCAATTATTCATAAAGGGTGGAAAATAACAGATGTTCGTTTACCTAAATTAACCAAAGGACATGATGCAAAAATTGTAGCTGCTGCTGAGGTCGAATTATGAGTGGTTTGTTTGGGCATATAAAAAAAAATGAACCCGAAGCTAATGTTGAATCAGATGAAAATGACGATGCTCATGATGTGAGCGATGAAGAAGCAGCTGACTCAGATGATGACAGTGTTAGTGATGAATCAGCTTCATCTGATACTGATAGTGTTGAGAATAAGGGAACAGCATATTCTGTCGGGATAGATTTAGGAACAACACATTGTGTTTTATCCTATGTTGATTTAAGTAAAGATGAAGATGAGTTGACTCAGGAAGTGATGGCTATTCCTCAATTAACTTCACCGGGTGTGGTTGAGGATAAAAAACAATTACCTTCTTTTCTCTATTTAGCACATGAAGCAGAAATTGCAGAAGGGGAAGCTGTATTACCATGGACAGAAAATCCCGATTACCTAGTCGGTGATATTGCTCGTGGTTTAGGAAGTAAAACGCCAATCCGTTTAGTTTCTAGTGCTAAAAGTTGGTTGTGTCATGCAGGTGTTGATTGTAATGAGCCTATTTTACCTTCAGAAGCACCGGATGATGTCGATAAAATTTCGCCATTTGAAGCAACTAAGTCTTATTTGCAACATATGAAAGAGGCATGGGGGAATCAACATCCTAATGCGCCTTTGCAAGAACAAGATTTAATTATTACAGTCCCTGCATCATTTGATCCTGCTGCTAGAGAATTAACAGTTGAAGCTGCAAAAGCTGTTGGACTCAATCAGGCTTTATTATTGGAGGAGCCTCAATCCGCATTATATAGCTGGATTGATAATAGTTTGGGAGACTGGCGCAATCATGTCAGTGTGGGGGATGTAATTTTAGTGATTGATGTTGGTGGTGGTACCACAGATTTATCATTAATTGCTGTAACAGATCAAGGTGGAAATTTAGAACTGACACGTATTGCCGTAGGTGACCATATATTGCTGGGGGGCGATAATATGGATTTGGCTTTAGCTTATACGATTAAAGCAAAAATGGAACAAGAAAGTGGTAATCGTCTTGAAGCTTGGCAAGTTCAAGCTTTGATGCATGCTTGTCGTGATGCAAAAGAAAAAATCTTTAATAGCTCAGATTTAGACAATGTTCCTTTGGTCGTTCCTAGTCGAGGATCATCACTTGTTGGGGGTACGTTACGATCAGAACTTACTAGAGAAGAGGTTGATAGCGTGCTAGTGACGGGCTTTTTACCTGCAGTAGATGTGAGCGACAAACCGGTATCAAAACCTCGTTCTGGGTTAAGAACTAAAGGTTTACCTTATGCACAGGATGCTGGGATTACCCGTCATTTAGCTGCTTTTTTAGCTAAACAGTTATCAGCAGTTGATGATTTAGAGCACGTTAATCTCCCAAAAAATGCAACATTTCTACATCCTACTGCCATCTTGTTTAATGGTGGTGTATTAAAAGCAGATGTATTGTCAGAACGATTAATAAAGATTCTGAATTCGTGGTTAGTTTCAGAACAAGCACCAGAAGCAAGGTTATTGGAAGGTGCTGACCTTGATTTAGCCGTTGCTAAAGGGGCCGCTTATTATGGTGTAGTACGACAAGGAAAAGGGGTTCGGATAAAAGGTGGTACTGCCGCTTCCTATTATGTAGGTGTCGAAAGTGCTATGCCAGCTGTTCCTGGAATGACGCCAGAAGTAGAAGCATTATGTATTGCACCTTTTGGCATGGAAGAAGGAACAGAAGAGGCTGTTCCAGACGATGAATTTGGCTTAGTTATTGGTGAGCCAGTACGATTTAGATTCTTTAGATCTAACATTCGCAGAGATGATCATGTTGGAACGCGTTTAGACTATTGGACAGATGAAGAGTTAGAAGAGTTGGATGAAATTGAAATAACTTTACCAGAAGAGGGGCGTACTGCTGGAGAGGTTATTCCTGTACATTTAAGTGCAGCCATTACTGAGGTAGGTACCTTAGAATTACATGCAGTTTCGCAACAGGATTCATTTCGTTGGAAAATTGAGTTTGATGTGCGAGCAGGTGAAGACTGAATATGATGTAAAGAGTGGTTGACATAAGTCGTAGATAAGTACCCAAGTAAAATTAATTTGACTTTTTACTTGTCTTTTTTACCATTTTAGACACCGAATAAATAGTTACGTAGCTTGCTATGCGCCTATTTATTCGGTGTCTAAAATGAAAAAAAATCCTGCGTAAAATTGTCAAATTAATTTTACTTGGGTACTTAGTAGCTGACTAGACTTACTTACCTTAGTTTTTTAGATACATAGTCTCGGAGAGATTATTATTGGATTTACCTTTAACAAAGTAGGGTGTCTTTATGATTATTGGTTCAATTGCTGCAATCATTATTTTAGTGTGGTTTTATTATTCGGCCGAAGGCTATGGCAGAAACCCTGTTCACTGGGCGATTGCAGGATTTTTAGTTTATTCTATTGTTTCACTATGTTGGACTTATTTTGTTAATCCCAGCATTAAAGATGCTGCAATGCATGGAAGAGACTTTTTTTTAATGTATGTTTCTCGATATGCTTATATTGCAGTTTCTTTAACTTGTGCAGTAGTTTTTAATTTAAAAGTGGGTCCACAAAATAAAGAATAAACGGTGATGGACTGGGTTGTTTATATTATTCATTGTACGGATGAATCTCTTTATACAGGGATAACCAAGAATGTAGAAAAACGTTATGCGCAGCATGTTGCTCAAAAAGGTGCAAAATACTTTAGAGGACGAAAACCCAAAAAAATAGTCTATCTAGAGGGTGAGCATAACAGGAGTTCCGCAACTCAGCGAGAAATGGAGATTAAAAAATTATCACGAGAAAAAAAACTTCAACTAATCCTATCGCGGGATAATCAAATTAATGATATTGATATTTTGTAAATTATTTTCTGATTAGTCATTATTCGATGGCTATTTTTATCTACCTACTCAATATTTTTTCTGTTTTTTCTGTGCAATAATCCCTTTTAAAATCGACATCGAGTATATTCATCATACGAGTGAAGTTATAACCTAAGACCATGTAACTTTCATCTAAAGGGCACCTCTATTAATTGATGAATGGAAATTGAGTCCAACATATCCAATCTTAGCGTTGAAATCCTTCACAATAACCTGCGACAACGCCTTGGTCTTGAATATTTTGGTTCTCAATTTTCTCATCTTCAATTAATAAAGATACCCTTAATTTACTAATGCTTCGACAGTTGAGTGTAAACAAAGTAGTCCAGTCTACTATTAGATTTTAATTTAATATCATTAATTAATCAGTTGTGGATCAAGCCATGGCTAGATTCACTACTGGTTCTTATTTGGAGAAGAAGATCTTTTTTTATTTAGAATAACCCTCTAATTGTTGTTTTTATTTTTCTGGTTGTGCATTAATTTTGACATCTAGAAATAACAATCTTTTCTTAATCCAATTGTCAATATAGGTAACTCCACCTAACTCAAGCTGATGGTTATGGTCATGTTTTAGATTAGTCTCAGTAAAAGGTTTGTGACCCTGGGCTCCAGAATGAGGCCAACGAGCTAGGTTTCTTTTAAAGGGGTTTTCTTCGTTAGTATCAACTGGAAATAATTGGTTGGAGTAATTATTAAATCCAGCAATTAAGTTGCCTCTACTCAGTGTGGAGTTACTTAATGTTTTCCAACGAGCTTTGACTTTACTATTAAAACCCGTTGCAGGTAATGCCGACAATCTTCGAATTAAGTTATTGGTCTTTGTATCCCATGCACGATATGATGTGATGTCTTTCTTACCGTGCCATGCGATACCAAAAGTTGAGTCATAACCCCAGGGTACGATGAAGAATTTATCAAACTCATTTCTAGCTAGATAATAATTTTTTTTTAGGGTGTCTGTATTGCCAGACATTAGTGTTAGTATCCAATAGTCCACTACACTGTCGATATCGATACGACTATTAATACCATTAGTGAAATCTTTATCATTGGCACTAACAATAAAAGTAACTAAATCTTTAAGCGGTTTCCAGTGAACTACTTTTTTTTGTTTTGGATATTTTTGTTCAAAATCATTTTCTACTGATGCAATATGTGAAAGAGAGGCCTTATTACTAAAGGTCTTGTATAATACACTGCCATTTTCAGGAAGAGAAAAATCTACTTGATGCCATAATTTATCACCCTTAGCATTGGTAGGTGGGGTGATTTTTTTTAGACCTAATAGCTTTCGGTCAATTTTTTCCTCTAGAACATAAACTCCGTAGTAGCTCTCATTTAGAATGACTTCAACCAATTGTCCAGCTATAGTTGATTTTCCTTTTTTTGTTCCTTTGGCGTCTGTCTAATATAGGCATATGGTCTGATCGTTCGATAAACATCATGGCTGAGTAAGTTACGAACAAATGATGTGTCACGGTAGCAAGCATCCAGTATCCAATCACTATCTTTATGTAAATTTAATAACTTAATTTTTTGCTCATCGTTTGGGTTATCAGCTTTTACCAGTTCTAAACTAAAAGATTTTTTAGGATAAAGTCGTGAAGTTTTTCCCCGGACTTTAATACCCATATTCATAATATTGGTTGCTTGTTTAAACTCGCCATTAAATAACTGAAATTTCCCCGGTGTCTTTATGTTATTTCCAATAGTATTGGCACTGAGTTATATCACTGATAAGTTAGTGAAAATAAAGGTGTATTTGTCACTTAATTTACTATTCTGATAGAGTTCAATAGGTGATTTTGATCCATATTGAATCAAAGGTATATGAGCTTCCACTATTAATAGGAGACTTTCCTCCGATTCTTAGGCTAAAACCTTGGGCTTCCAAATTATGCAGGATTTTTGCAGTATACTTTTTTGGTGCTGAAAAGCCAGCTGGCAGAGACAATAATAATGATTTATTAGTTGAGTCTATCCCTGCACTGATACCATTGAAGCTTAAATTTAGTTCGTGCCAGTTAGCGGGAGGTTTTCTATCTTGCCCAGCGAGTATATTTAATTTAGGTTTGGTATTGTCAGATGTAGATAATGCGACTGACCAATAAGCATGCCAAGGTAATAAGGTATCAGCATTAGTCATCATGACATGTTGCCCTAAATCGGCATTAAAATGCCACAAAACATCATGAATGATTTGTTTTTCTCCTGCCTGTTTTGGTGTGCAACCAGATGCACAGGCCGGTGTATTAGTAATAATTTTTAATTTATTCCACGCCTGCCCAGTAGGAAAAGGATAGCCAACCATATTCAATGTGGTATTCACAGGATTGGTGCTAAGCGGGATTGATTGAGTTCCGGGAGTGACAGTTCCCTGAATATCTAGAATAGCGTTTTCGCCAGTTAATTGACCAAGCCAATAACCTTTTTTCTGGGATAAAGGACTGGTGGCTATAAGTTGTTTATAGGTACCTAAGAGAGCATCGCATTCAACGATATTCCAATCTATTCCGAGAGTGCCTTTAATATCATCACCAAATACTGAAGCAACATTATTATTAGCAGGTTTACAAGGGAGGCTTATTTGATGCCATTGCCCAGAAGGTAATATATAGGATAAATTATCACAAACTGTATCAGCAAAACTCTGTATAGGAAAGAAACTAAAAGTGAAAAATATACAAAAGTAAGCTTTAATAAATTGCATGTCTATTTATACCTTATCAAATTTTGACCGTTGTAAATTCAGTTTAAAAAGTTGATATCTCATTGGTTTACAGTATAAATTTATGTGAGTTTTCGGCTAAAACTTGGGTTTTTTAGATTTGGTTGGTTGGAGTTTGTATAAATAAGTCTGAGCTGCGACTGGAGTCAATTAACCGACTATAATGTCGTATATCAGATTCAAATAGTAACTTAATTTTTATATAGATGATTGAATTATTTATAGTTAATTATTAGTAAAAAAATATAAGTTGTAAGCCGTAAGTGGTATATTCATCCTTGAGCTTTTATAGAGCTCTTCCCATACTGTTATCACATAATATGTGACCAGAATTTATGTAAGTTTATATAGCATCCTTATATGTTTGCTAGGAGATTAATTATGGATTTATCTCAAGCACTCGGCTTGAAAGTTTCTGAGCAAAGCCCTGTTTTATTACGCCAGAATTTACAATTATATGTAAACCTTAAATTAGCTTCTTATGGTCAGCCTACCTGTATAAAGGGTGATTCAGTAGATTTCTTAGCAACAGCAGATGATATGCTGCGAAGCTTTGTAGAAAAAAGTCGGCAACTTGTTTCTTACCATTACCCAGTAGATCAAAGAATACAAGATTTCCTTAATAGTTACTTATCAGATCTTGATCTTGACACTGTACCAAGCTTACCAACACTTACATTTGAGCTAGACCGTCATGGTATTGCAAGAGAATTATCTTTACCTGCGGGAAAGGATGAGTTTCACTCAGAATGTGTGGCAAGTTATAAAGTTAAACAGGGGGTATTGCATAACCCTGCAAATGACCGTAGAACGACAAAAGGGTCATTTCATATTGCTGAAGGCGGATTACCTGTACCAGGTGATAAAAAAGAAGTACCTAAGATTACCTTTGCTGGAATGTTAAAACATGCGTTAAACCCACCGAAAGAATTGACAATGCTCCCGTATACAGCAAATGAAGAAATACCTGCGTATATGTTTACCTCTTTATTGTTAAGACCCACTGTGTGCCCTGCAATTCCTGGAATAGCTGAAGAAAAAAGTATGGAAATCCGCTTTTTTGCACCCGGTACATTAGTGAGTAATCTAGATTTTGTTGAAAGTATTTTTGGTAATGGTGGGAATCCTGCATTACCTGAATTTGATGCAGGGTTGGATGTAGAACACTGGACAGGGCAGAGTGGTTGTGTGATTTTGGCTCCCCATTTAGTGAAATTAACAAAAAAAGAATTAGGTTTACCGCATTGGGATGAAGCGACAGAAAGGCAGCGTAAAGATGGAATGTGCTGGAAAAATTCTGATGAGTTATACAATGATGGACAAGCATTTAAGTTAACAGCAAGAGATGAAAGAGGCGTTATTGTCACTTTGCTTGCTGATAACTATTTTGGATATTGTAAAAAAGAAGTGAAAACCCAGATTGGTTATGCGGCTAATCTCTATGGTTTTGCAGAAGAAGAGCATGCAGGGGGAGCTCTTGCATTTCATTGTAGCAACCATGGTAGTGAATATGGTGCGGGTAGTGCCAGTAAAGAAGCTGGATTTGGTTTTTCTGACATGGTTAAAAACTATGGTGAGTTGATGAACATCATGCCAGAAGGGTACGCAATCGATAAGCAATACCCTGATATCGTTTATGTTCCTCAAAATGTAAAAATGGATGTGTCAACACAAACTATCTCATGGGAAAATGACAAAATAATATGGAATAAAGATAAGAAAGTTTCAACACTTCGTCTACAGCCAGGGAAAATATACGTTAAACCTAATGGCTATAAATTGGAATTGGTTAAGCATCCTGCAGCTCCTTCATGGCGATTGATTGGTACTGCTTCAGAAGGTACCTTTTGTCATAAGCCTAGTACCGTTTCGGGTGGTGGAAAGTCAGAAATTTCTAAATCAATTAGTGATGCAGTGATCTATAACTCATTATTTGTAAATGATTTAACTAAGGATTTAGATTGGGTGCAGGCTATTTTTGATAAAAATTTTAGTCATCGATTTAAAGCTGATATTGAAGAGATTAATAAAACACCGAGTCGAACATTATTAAGTTCAAAAAGAAGCTTAGGTTCAGTGATTAAATTACTAACACCATCTACTGGGTATACAGACGAATTTAATGACTGGTTATATGGCATTCCCCCTTATATTCGAGCATTAGTTTTGTTAATAAAACGATTCTATCAAACTGAATGGGGCGAGAATTGGAGAACCTATTTTTCTGTAGATATTGTTGACGGTTCACCTGGACACAATCTTAAATTTGAAGGAAGACAAATTACAGCCAGCTTCTTACGGGTTGGTTTTAATGCACAAGGGGGATGGCGGACATTTAAGGTAAGACAGGATTTTTATGCTGCTGAAAAAATACAAATGGAAGATGATATTACTGCATCAGTAGTAATTCCTTCTTCGCTAGTACAAAACCGCTCAGCTGTAAATGAAAGCAGAAATAGTGTAAAGCTAGTCACTAATTGTGAATATCGTTTGTTTCAACGACCTGATGATGCGGTTATTCCTGGTTATGATAAGCAAACAGAATTAAATATGGCAGGGGAGGGCAATTTTATTGCTAATTACGAACCTTTAATAGGAGATAAGTTATCAGCAATTGTTGAAGATGTACAAATGATGTCTAAGTTTACCCAGCCAATGCATGATTTGTTACAAAGTGCTTATCAAAATAAAACGGATTTTGTTGTGTCTTCAGCTCATCCACGGATTGTTAATGGAGCCCCTACAAAAAATCCACGTTATTTAGAAGTACGCGCTGATATGGTTAAACCTATTCGTAAGTATTTAGCTGATTTAGGTGTACGATTACATCGAAAAATACCTCTCGGAGAAAAAGTTATACATCCTGTTGATGCTGTATTGGCCGGTCGGAGAAATAATCCTCCTGAACCCGGTATTCGTGCGTTAGCCGTCTATAACCCTATTCATTATCAGCATTTACCTGAATTGTTTATGGATTTTATCTCTTCTTTAACGGGTAAATCTCCTTCAACAACAGGAGCAGGAAGTGAAGGGGCGTTAACAAAAGGGCCGTTTAATGCTTTAAGACCAACAGCAGATTTAAATAATACACTCGTCTCTTTTATATTAACAGGCTATGCTGGGTTTTCAAGTTCTGCTGGTCATATTGGTTCATTTGTACGTGTAGATCATGATATTAGTTTGTTGATTCCAGAAATTTGGACTCGATTGAGATCTCATGAACGAGCCCCTGCTCACTTGATAGAACAAGGTTTAATGGAAGCGCTAGAAGACTTTGAACATAAAGGGAAGACTGTATTAGCAAGTCGATTGGGTTATCGCATTACGGAGCAGTTTGTACATGAGTTTATGGGGAAAATATTTGATAATCCCAGTGCTGTTTTAACTGAAGATATTCTCCAGCCAGAAACTCAAAATTTAGATGATTTTGTGGATGGTATTAATAATATCGTAGAAACACAACAAAAAGTGGCTCAGCAATACTTAGATGACGGCAGTATTAATGATGCTTGTCCACCTTTACAAGCGTTATTACACATTATGGCAACGGGTCATTATCAGGGTAAAGATGTGCATGACCCAGAAATTAGAGTGCTATTTACAAAAGAAAATTTACTTGCTTCAGACTGGTATCTTGAACGATTACAAGTTAAACAGACAAGAGACATTGCATTATGGCAGCGTCATGTAGAGAGCTTACAACGCTTTTCTAAGTTGGAAAATTATGCTGATGAAGTTATTAGACTAGAGATAAAGCCTCGCTTAGAAAAAGCTAAAATTGAATTGGCAAGAGTAGAAAGTCTAGATTATTTGGATCAAATGGTCGGTATGATAGGCGCAGACCCCCTTGGGCAATATAGGAATAAGCAAGTCTGAATATACTTAAGGAATCTCTGTTCAAGTCTTAAAGTAATGATTTAATAGAATATAACTTATTGAATTAATTGAACATGAGTTTTTATGAATCAACTTGTTCAGAGGTTCCATAAAGTTACCCACCATGCTTGGCTTTTGCTTTGGCAGAAATCCAAACCTATTCACCTAAATTAAGTTCAGGTGAATAGGATGGAAGAAATACCTTCATCATTTCTCCACGTTGCATTTCTAAGAATGCTTGGACTTTTTTACTGTGATGCTAGGGAGTATTATCTGCAATGAAAAAAACAGGGTAATTCGCATCAGATCTGAATGGCACTTACTTAAGGTAATA
>JAGLDH010000176.1 GCA_023145835.1 Methylococcales bacterium | reverse complement strand
AAAAGTGAGCAATGGCGCGCTTGTAATAACGGGGGCATACCGAAAGTAATTAACTTATTAACCTTTTTTATGGTGTTATGTCTTAAAGGAACCTCTGATTAAGTTGATTGGAATTTAGCAAGCTAAAAATAACTGGACTTGATCAGAAGTTCCTTAAATTAACTGCTGGACAATTTTATTTTGGTGAAAATAACTAATTATTGTGGAAGTTTTAATGAATTTATGAGATACGTATCACATTTATTTGTATATAATAATTTTTTGTGATTGATTTATAAATATTTTTTATAACTAAAGAGATAGACCTATGAACATAAATTTTACTTTTAAAAAATTAATTATTATTAGCATATGGGCGAGTAGTGTATCTATGCACCCTGCATCGGCAACTGCAGTTTTAGTTAATGTTTTTTCACCCTTGTTAACAGATATTATAGAGCCAACGGGTATTTATTTTCCTTTAACATCTGGTGCGCTTAGAGCGGATGTTAGAACCTCTATTAGATCTGGTCCGTGTATTATTGGTAACTATAGTGGATGTACTCTTGCTGATGTAAATGCGGATAACAATTCATTAGATAACTTTAAACCAGAAATTAAAGTCCACATTGCATTGGGCACCTTTCCTGATGATGGACAAAATACTAATGCCACTTTGAGGCAGCGTGGTAATTCAGCTCGTGATGCAGAACAAAAATCATATCGTATTAAGCTTGATAGCAAAGATAATCTTTGGCGTGGTGAACGTAAATTACAGTTGAATAAACACCCATGGGATCTGAGTCGTATTAATAATAAACTTAGTTTTGATTTAATGCAGGACATGCCTCACTTACCAAGCCTTAGAACTGATTTTGTAAATATGTTTGTTGATAACGTGGATTATGGTTTATTTACTCATGTTGAAAATGTTGGCAAAGAATATTTAATACGGCGTGGATGGCATAAAGATTCAGGTATCTATAAAGCAAATAACGTGGATTTCTTTATGAGTGGGGCATATACTTTAGATGGTGCGGGTAAGCCAATAAACCCACAAAGTTTTAATTCAAAACTTGAGATTAAACGAGGTAAAGATCACCGTAAATTTCTAGAAATGTTAGGTGCGCTAAATAATGGAAATAATGATTTTTCAAATGATGTAATGGGTAAATACTTCAATAAAAACAATTATCTAAGCTGGGTATCTGCAAGTATTCTTTTTGGTAACCAAGATATAGTGTCATCCAATTTTTATCTTTTAAATAGAAAAAATGAAGATACTTTTTATTTTCTACCTTGGGATTATGATGAAACCTGGGAGTCAATTAACCCAAATTTATCACGTGCCTGGAACGGCGTTAGTGGTTACTGGTCATCTCTTTTACATCGTAGATATTTACAACAGCCAGGCGCAATAGATGAATTACTTGAGGCAATAAAGGTTATTAAAAACAATTATGTAACTCCAGTTAAAATTGCTAGTAAGTTAGATGCTTACTTACCTGTTATTCAAACATTAATTAGCTCACAACCTGATATTGATGATTTACCTGTCATTGGGAATGGTCCTTATATGACAGAGTATTTTGCTAATTATAATAATACCTACACCTCGGTACAAAGAAACCATAAAATATTTATTGATAGTATTCAATACCCCATGGGGTTCTGGGTAGATAAAGCTCAATTATCGGGTAACAAACTAAGTATGGAGTGGACATCGTCTTATGATCTTCAAGGTGATAATATTAAGTATGATATACAAATAGCAACCTCACCAGATTTTTCTGCATCAACTATTGTTGCAGAAATCAAAGGGCTATCTACAACAAAATATGACTATAATTGGTCTCTTCCTGAGAATGACTATTATTTAAGAATAATTGCAAGGGATGATGATAACCCATCTAAACATTGGCAATTTTCATATGATGAATATATTGTTAATAAGAATGTTTATCCAGGGGTTGTATCACTTCAAGGTCAAGTCAACCCAGAACCTGAGCCTGTCACTCCTTATTGTGACATGATGTTTGACCCTCAAGTAGTGCGCCTAGGACAAGAGACTGAACTTTCTTGGTGGATCGATGATGCGACCACAGCTACTATTGATAATAACGTAGGTAATGTTGCGATTCCCACGGCTGAAATTATAATGGTACCGACACAGACTACTACTTATACCTTGACTGCAGAAGGAAGTGGTGGCTCTACAGTTTGTCAAGCAACAGTAGTTGTTCAATAAATTTATATAAGTAGAAATAATTTGCAGTTTGAAACCTCATTTTTATTTTAAAGAATATTTTTTTGATAAAAATGAGGGTCTATAACAGCTAAATATTTTTTAGTAGGAGATGGAAAATCAGTGGTTTTAATATCTGCTCACTCTCTGCTTGTTTTGTAAGACGAGCTTAGTACCTTGAAATTATAAGTAAATTAAAAAGTCTTTATGAATTCCAAATTTATTGATGGGATGTGTTGTTGCGTAATAGCCACTTTAATTAACTGATTAAGAAAAAAGAGGTATCGTTATGAAGTTTTTATTTGAAAAAAATTTGTGACGAACTTCACTTTTTTGTGTATATAATGATCATTTATGATTGATAAATGATGTTTTTTTAACTATAGAATCGACCCGATGAATAAGAAAATAACGTTTAATAAATTAATAATTATTAGTCTATGGGCAGGTAGTTTATCTGTATCTTCTGCTAATGTATTTTTGCCTTTACCGACTGATATTACAGAGCCAACAGGAATTTATTTTCCTTTTTCTGGTGTTGCGCATAGAGTGGACGTTAGAACTGCTGTTAATCCAGGTTCATGTGTCATCGATAATTATGTCGGTTGTACGTTAGTTGATGTCAATGCAGATATTAATTCAAAAGATAACTTTAAACCAGAAATAAAAGTCCATCTTTCAGTAGGATCTTTTCCTAATGACGAAAAAATTACTAATGCTACTTTGAGACAGCGAGGTAATACTGCTCGTAATGCAAAACAAAAATCATATCGTATTAAACTTGATAGTAAAAAAAATCTTATGCGTGGTGAGCGTAAGCTTCAATTGAATAAACACCCCGTGGATCTTAGCCGGGTTAGTAACAAGCTTAGTTTTGATTTGATGATAGATATCCCTCATTTGCCAAGTCTTAGAACTGATTTTGCTAATCTATTTATCGATAACGTTGACTATGGCTTATTTACTCATGTTGAAAATGTTGGTAAAGAATACTTAATACGTCGTGGTTGGGACAAGGATTCTGCTTTATATAAAGCAAGAGAATTTGATTTTACAGCGAGTAACAGTTATGCATTAAATGAAAAGTTTAAACCTGCAAATCCTGAAGCTTTTAATAAACAACTTGAAATTAAACGTGGTAAAGATCATCGTAAATTATTAGAGATGCTTGAAGCAGTTAATAATATGGATAATAATTTTTCAAAAGATGTGATGGACAAATACTTTAATAAAAATAACTACCTAACTTGGTTGTCTGTCAATATCCTTATGGGCAACCAAGATGTAGTGTATTCCAATTTTTATCTTTTAAATAAAAAAGGTAAAAATACGTTTTATTTTCTACCTTGGGATTATGATGAAACTTGGGAGTCAACTAATGATGACCTAGGGCATGCTGATGATGGATTAAGTGGATTTTGGGCATCACTTTTTCATCAACGTTTTTTTCAGGAACCCGGTGCTATGCAAGAATTATATGAGGCGGTTAATTTTGTTAAAAATAATTATCTAACGCCGGCTAAAATAACTAATAAGTTAGATGCTTATTTTCCAGTTGTTCAACCATTTGTCACTTCATCACCTGATATTAACGATTTACCTCTTCGTGGGACTTTTTCTACGGAAAAGGAGGAATATTTAGTAGATTATAAAAATATACCTTCTTCTGTAGAAAAACATTACAAGAATTTTATTGATAGTTATCAATATCCAATGGGGTTTTGGATAAGAAAAGCTGTTTTTGCTTCAAATAAACTGAGTTTAGAGTGGACTCCGTCGTATGATTTTCAGGGAAATAAAATTACATATGATATACAGATTTCGACTGCACCGGAATTTACTGCATCAGCTATAGTTAAAGAAATCAAAGGGGTATCTGCGACAAAATATGACAATAGTTTATCTCTTCCAGCAAACAACTATTACTTACGGATTATAGCTAGGGATGCTAGTAACCCCACTAAACATTGGCAAATTTCTTATAATGATTTTGAAAATAATAACAGTAGCTACCCTGGTGTTGTAAGACTTCAATCATCTGTTGTTGGAGGAGACGAATAAAATTTTAAATAAATTAGATAACAACTTCCTCATTTTATATAGTAGGGGAAGTTTAAGGTTACTTATCATCAATCTATTTTGGAAATAAAACGGGGCATTTTACTTTTATTTATAAATAGAATGCTCGACTAGTTATGGTAGTTTATTTTATATTGATTTTTAATAACTAACCTTTGTATTTTGAACGTATTATTTGAGTTATGAATTTAATGTATCTATTCGAAAATTCCATCAAAAAAATATTGGTGCTTATGGTCACAATATTTTTTTTAACAAGCTGCGCTGTCTATAAAATCCAGGATGCAACAAAGCCTTTTGATATGAATGCCAAATGGATTATGTTACCAATGATTAATCATTCGGATACTCCAGATGCTGGAGCTAGTGCTTCTGATATTGCTGCAACTTTAATACGTTCTCGTGGTATCACTCAACTTGCATCTTATGATAATCAGGCTGATTCAAAAAAAGTACTTGAGTTAGATCAGAATAAACAATTAACTGAAGCTATTAACTGGGCAAAACAACAAGATTATAACTACGGTTTGAGTGGTAGTGTTCAAGAATGGCGTTATAAAAGTGGCTTGGATGGTGAGCCAGCAACAGGTATTACCTTAACAGTAATTGATTTGGATAGTGGACAAACAGTGTGGTCTGCATCTGGGTCCCGTACAGGTTGGGGACGTGAAAGTGTAAGTGGTGTGGCACATAAATTATTAGCGATCTTGATCGATGGATTAGGGCTAAGGTAAATAAGTCATGTTTCAAAGATTCGCTCTGGATATCCCTAAAAAAAACACAAGTATTGCTGTTACAGAAACGATAGTAATTACAATATTAAGTTTGGTTTTTGGTTACTTGTTGACTCCAGATTCTGGTACTTTTACTGCGCCTAGTTATTCAAGTTTGCTGATAGGGCCTTTATTAATTGGTTTACGTTATGGATTTGCATATGCTTTGAATAGTGCTTTGTTTCTGATTGCAGGGATGTGGGTTATTGCTCAATATTATTCAATATGGAAGCCTGATGTATTTTCGAGTGCAGCTCTAGGGTTAGTTATAATACCTGTCATTGTCGGTGAGTTTCGTAACCAATGGGAACGGAAAATAACGCTAGCACAAACTTCTTTGAGTTATGTAGATCATCGTCTTGGAGAAGTGTCTAATGCGTTTAACATTCTAAAAATTTCTCACGAAAGATTAGCTCAAAGGACGGCATCTCAGAGTACGTTACGAGATAATATTATTTCAGTTCGTGCTCATATTATGAAAGCTAATTTGACAGATACAAAAGCTGAAAGTTTGAACTCTCTGATTTTGAAGCTTTTTGCTGATTATTGTTCGATTCAACAAGCAGGTATATTTGCAGTCAATGGCTTTGGACAAGTTAGTAAATCTGCATTAGCATTTTATGGTGGTCAATTTGATGTCCATTCTAATGATTTAGTTTTAAAAAAAACACTTAAAACTTTAGAGACAATAAGCCTTAAACCTGAACTAGCCACTCAAGAAAAATATAGTAAAATAGCTTTACTTGCTATTCCGCTTGTTGATGTTTTTGGACGAGTATGGGCGGTGGTCGTTGTTAATAAAATGCCTTATCGTGCATTTAGACCCGATAATATTAGGCTGTTTGCAATATTAGGTGGGTATATAGCTGACCTTTTAGGTAAAAGACAAGACTCTTATTTTTGTGAGAACATCGATTTACAGGCTTTTGTCTTACATTTTAAACGATGTATAAATAATCTAAAAGATTATAGTATTCCTAGCTGTCTTGCCATTATTCAAATGAATAATGAGAATAATGCCGCTGGAATAAGTGATTTAATTTTGGAACGCCAACGAGGTCTTGATAAAACATGGACAGTTAAAAGTAATGGAAAAGAGTATTTTATTTTTGTTTTATTACCATTGGCGGAAATAAAAGGAACATTTGGTTACAAGAGTCGTTTAGAGCAAATAATTAAAGAAAATTACCATTATCCCAGACTGGATGATGCGGGTATTAAATTTTATAAAAAGAAATTAGATAATAAAGATAATGTAAAAGAGATTATGCTTGATTATTTTAATAAATTTGATATTGATCAGGCATTTTGGCGGAAAAATGGAAGCTAATAGTTTGTTATCAAATAGAATAATTGTTAAAACAAGAAAAGGCTTGTTTATTTTCTTGTTGGCAGCTTTTTCGATGCAATCTCTCGCAGTTTATTTTTTAATTAATCACGAATTATTGTATACCTTATATTTTCACATTTTAAGTGCATTTTTATTTCCTTTACCTCTCTGGAAGTTAATGCCTCTTCGCTTTCATCAAGATTGGCAAATTCTCATTTTGTTTTTCCTCATGTGTTTACTGATTCCTTTTATATCAGGTTTAGGATTATTGGTGAGTTTAAGTATAAATAGTTATTTTTCTAAGTCGTATATAGAAGAAATATCGAATATCGTTAAAACGCCTAAATTACCTGGTGAGCTTATACAAATAATGCAATTATCAAATTATAAAGGAGGGAGTTTATTAGGTGTTTTAGAATCTTCTACCATTGATAATCAACGTATAAAAGTCGTGTTAAAAACTCGACAAATGGTTGATAAAGAAGCAATTCCAATCCTAAAAAAAGCATTATTAGATCCCGTAGATGAAGTGAGATTGCTAGCCTATTCTATGCTTGATAAAAAAGAAAAAAAATTAGGTAGATTGATAACCTCTCAACTTAAAAAGCTGGAAAATAAGCCTTCTAAAAAACATCTTACTGAACATTTAAGGTTAGCGGAAGCCTATTGGGAGTTATCATATTTAGGGTTAGTTCAGGGGCAAGCTCAAATTCAAATTTTACAGGATGCTTATACTCATATTCAAAAAGTAGTAGAGCATAGACTTACTGATGCAGATGTTTATTTTTTACAAGCAAGAATTGCATTAGCATTAAATCTTTATGATGTTGCTGAAGACTCATTAGATCAATCTTTAAAGTTTAATATTCATTCAACAAAAGCAAAATCTTTTCAAAAAGAACTGGCTTTTGTTTCTCGACACTTTATTGAAAATATTGAAAACACAGCCCATCATCAAAATGTAGATAGGCAGAAAGAACAGGTTTCGGAGGTGCTAGACAATTGGGGATAAAAACAGTTAAACCAGGGCAAGCAGATATCGGTTTGATTTTAGAAGGCACTTATCCTTATGTTCGAGGAGGTGTGTCAAGTTGGATTCATCAACTTATTCAAGGCTTACCTGAATTGACGTTTGCAATAAATTTTATTGGAGATAAAGCTGAATCATATTCAACGTTACACTATGAATTACCTGAAAATGTCATTGATTTAAAAAATATCTACTTAATTTCAAAAAATAAACAAATAAAACCAAAGTCACGTATAGGTAATGAAGACGCTTTTATTCAAGTACGAGAAATGTATAAAGAATTTCGTCGTAATAATAGCTCAAATAATAGTCAAGCTCTGGGTAATGTACTACAACAAATACACAAATTTAAAAATCTAGATATTAATGATTTTTTATACAGTGAACAATCGTGGGCTTTCATCACTGAACAATATGAAAAAGGAACTGAAGATTCCTCTTTTTTAGATTATTTTTGGACGGTTAGAGCTATGCATCAACCCATATTTTCTCTGATTGATGCTCTAGATAATGTTGTTGATGCAAAGGTATTTCATACGATATCAACTGGTTATGCGGGGTTGTTTGGCGTAATGCTACACCACCTTTATGACAAAAAACTAATACTTACTGAACATGGTATTTATACCAAAGAGAGAAAAATAGATTTATCTCAAGCTGACTGGATTAATGAAGCTGAAAAAATATTTGGAGATACGCTGAATAGTGATTTTAGCTATTTAAGGCAATTATGGATACGTTTTTTTGAATCTTTAGGCCGTACTATATATGAGGTGGCTAACCCAATAATTTCAATATCAGAAGGAAATAAACGCAGACAAATAATTGATGGTGCGAAAGTTGACAAAATATCTGTTATTGCTAATGGAATTAACTTAGATAAATTAAAACCTCAACGAATAAAAAGGCCTGAACAAATTCCTTTAGTTATTGGTTTTATTGGACGAGTTGTCCCTATTAAGGATGTAAGAACATTTATCAGAGCAATGAGTAATGTTTGTTCTGCTTTGCCAGAGGTACAAGCTTGGATTATTGGTGGTGAAGATGAAGATCCCGATTACGCTTTAGAATGTCGCGATATGATTGCTAGCTTGCATTTAACTGATCACATTATTTATAAAGGATTTTGCAATGTAGTAGAAATTTTACCTCAGTTAGGCTGTATGGTACTGTCATCAATTAGTGAGGGTGTTCCTCTAGTTATTTTAGAAGCTTTTGCTTGTGGTATACCCGTTGTATCTACTGATGTTGGTGCTTGCCGTGAGTTAATTGAAGGAGGATCAGAAGAAGATAAAGCATTAGGAGCGGCTGGGGCAGTTGTTTCTATAGCAGACCCTGAACAACTGGCGATAGAAATGATCAAATTATTAAGTGATTCTAATTATTGGAAGCAATTATCCTCTATTGCTGAAAAACGAGCTGATAATTATTTTGGAGAACAAGCTTTATTTACTAGTTATAGAAAAGTATATCAAAAGGCATTAGAAAAATAATGGCTGGAATAGGGTTTGAGCTACGTAAATTATTAAATAAAAATAGTTTATTTGGGTTGTTACAAGCCTATGGCTATGCGGGGATAATAAGTTCAGGTCCATGGGTGCTATCAATTTTAGGCATCATGGCAGTAGGAATTTTAAGCGTTCATTTAAAAACACAGTCTGATATTGTTCTTTCTTTTTTAATTTCAATTACTTATTTAATGGCATTTTCTATTATCTTTGGTGGTTGGGTTCAACTAATGCTGACTCGATTTATTTCTGATTTATTTTATGCAAAAAAACAAAACGAAATTATTCCTAATTTATTAGGTGCACTCATTGTAACTACATTTTCTAGTTTAGCGGTTGCATTACTATGTTGGTCATTATTTCTTGATCAAAGCCTTTATTATAGGTTGTTAATGCTAAGTAATTTGGTCTTACTGAGTAATATCTGGATATTGGTCGTTATGCTTTCGGGCTTGAGAGCATATAAAAAAGTATTAGGTGCCTTTGTTATAGGTTATGGATTAACAATAGGTTTTTCCTTACTATTTAGAAGATATGGATTAGAGGGGTTATTAGGTGGCTTTCTATTAGGTCAATCAATAATGATGTATTTAATGTTAGGTCTTATCGTGCATGAATATTCAGCTAGTTCACTCGTCCGGTTTGATTTTTTAGATAGAAGTAAAGTATTTTATAGCTTGGCAGCTATATCGATAATTTATAATTTGGGCGTTTGGGTAGATAAATTTGTTTTCTGGTTTAATCCTGTCACTTCAGAATCTATTCTTGGTCCGCTACGAAGTTCAATTATTTATGATCCTCCTATTTTTCTATCCTATTTATCGATTATTCCTGGAATGGCTGTATTTTTGTTACGAATGGAGGCTGATTTTGTCGATAAGTATGAAGAGTTTTATCATGCTATTCGCAATGGAGGTTCATTAAGTACGATTCGTAGGTTAAAAAAATTAATGATAGATACTATTCGCTCAAGTTTTTTTGAAATTTTTAAAGTACAAGCACTCACTGTAACCATTTTAATTTTTGCTGCAGACGATATTTTAAGGTTGTTTAGTATATCTACAAATTATCGAATGTTATTTGCTATTGATGTTGCAGCCGTAGGGGTACAAGTTGTTTTGTTAGGTGTATTTAATGTGTTTTTTTATTTAGATAAAAGATTAATTATTTTAAATTTAACTATTTTCTTTTTGTTAAGCAATTTCACTTTAACCATTATTTCTCAACGCTTAGGTCCTATTTTTTATGGATATGGTTTTGCTTTATCTATATTGATAACAACAATTCTAGGTTTTATTATTTTAAACCAAAAATTAGCTCGTCTTGAATTCGAGACATTTATGTTACAACGCTAGAAAAACGACATATGATACAAAAATATTTTTTTTTCTTAGCTTTGTTTTTATCATCAAATATCAATGCTACAGAAAATCCGGCTACAGCCTTTTATTACGCATCTAATCCCCCCTTAGATTTATTATCAGCGTATGATCGTGTGGTTGTAGAGCCAGAAAATATTTCTGCAGAACAATTACAATACATGCAAAAACGAGGGGTGATTGTTTATGCTTATTTAAGTATTGGGGAAGTAGGAACTGATCGAACTTGGTATGATCAAATTGAACAGGAGTGGACATTAGGCATTAATGCTAGTTGGAATAGTGTTGTTATGGATATGGCTTCAACTGGGTGGCATAGTTTTTTACTCGATAAAAAAATAAAAAAACTTTGGAAACAAGGTTATCGAGGTTTCTTTCTTGATACTATGGACAGTTATCAATTATTTTCAAAAACTGAAGCAGCAAAAAATAAGCAGCAAAAAGGGATGGTTAAGTTGCTTAAATCCATGAAAAAACAATATAAAGATATACATTTGTTGTTTAATCGTGGATTTGAAATATTAGATCAGGCCGCCAGTTTATCAGATGGTTTAGTTGCAGAGTCATTATTTTCTGGCTGGAATCCCGATAGGAAAAAATATATAACTGTTAATGAAAAAGACCGAAAATGGCTTCTTAGTAAACTAAAACAGGCACGAGAGGATTATTCACTTCCTGTTGTGGTGATTGATTATTTACCACCTGAACAACGAGAGAAAGCGGAAAAAGTTGCAGATAAAATTCGCCAAGAGGGCTTTATTCCATGGGTAAGTAAACCTGAATTAGACTATATGGGAGTCGGTAATAGAAAACTAATCCCAAGAAAAGTATTGTTTTTATATGATTCAAGAGAAGAACAACTTACTTTTTCTCCTATACATCGATTTTTGGCTATGCCACTTGAATATTTGGGATATATTCCTGATTATCGTGATATTGCAGAAGGGTTACCTAAAGAGATATTAAAAGGGCGTTATGCTGGAATTGTTGCATGGTTTTCTGGTAGCAACCCCGCTAGAGATAACCCTTTTGCTGACTGGGTCTCTCAACAGGTTAATCATAAATTGCCCATCGCTTTTTTGGGGCAATTTACACTTGCACATCATCAGCAATTAACCCGGTTATTAAAATTAGATTATTATAAGCAAAATTTAATCCCTCCATTAAAGTTAAATATACAATCTAAACAAATGGGGTTTGAAGCAAGACCTGTTGTTCGACATATTGGGTTACCATTAGTAAAGAGTAAAATAGGAGATGCTTGGTTAAAAGTTGTTGATAGTAACAAAAATGAAATCACTCCCGTATTTATTAGTAAATGGGGAGGCGTTGCACTTAACCCTTATATTTTGCAAACAATACCTTCTTTGGGAAATGATAATGGGTTTAGTCGTTGGATTATAAATCCTTTTGAATTTTTAAAAGCGGCATTACAATTAAAGGAAATTCCTGTTCCTGATGCGACGACTGAAAATGGAAATAGAATTTTAACTATTCATATAGATGGTGATGGCTTTTATAATAAGTCTCAATTGTCTGGAGGACGTTATTCTGCAGAGTTAATTTTAGATGAATTTTTAAAACCTCACTCTTTACCCCATACTGTTTCAGTTGTAGAAGCTGAAATAGGGGTGGCTGGTTTGAACCCTATGTTAAGTCCTATATTAGAACCCCTCGCACGCAAGATTTTTAAACTACCTAATGTAGAGTTAGCAAGTCATTCATTTAGCCATCCATTTAACTGGAATCAAGCGGCTATATCGGCAAAAAAAAAGAATGGAAATAAAACAGCTTTAAATTATGAAATCCCCAATAATGCACTCATTGCAGGGCATACTTATACTGAATTAAATAAAACTATTTTTAACTACGATGATGGTTTTTATCATTTACCTATTCCCAATTACTCTTATAGTGCCAAACGCGAAATAAAGGGTTCAATTGATTATATAAATCAAACATTAGCGCCTATAGATAAAAAAACCAAAGTGTTTTTATGGACAGGTGATAGTTTACCAAATGAAGAAGCCTTAGCTTGGACTTCTAAAGCTCAAGTTACCAATATGAATGGTGGAAGTACGATTATTCGCAATGGTATCAATTCGATGACAAATGTTAGTTCTAATGGAATAGTAAGAGGCGCTTATTTTCAAGTATACGCCCCGATACAAAATGAAAATGTCTTTACCAATGATTGGTCAGGACCTTTTTTTGGTTATCAGCGAGTAATAGAAACTTTTAAATTAACAAATGAACCGAAACGATTAAAACCTATAAGTATTTATTATCATTTTTATTCTGGTGAACGACAAGCATCATTGCGAGCTTTACATAGAGTCTATGACTGGACACTAAAGCAAGAAACATTACCGCTATGGCTTAGTGAGTATATTCCTCGAGTAAATGCATTTCGACATGTTGTCTATGAAAAAATTAAAAATGGATGGCAAATTTATCATGCAAAAGACTTACGTACCTTACGTATAAGTAATCAAATAGGTCAACCAGATATTATTAAGTCGACAGGTGTAGCAGGGTATCGAAATCTATCTCAAGGGCAATATATTGCTCTAAATGGAACTAATAAAGTAACTCTAAGTACAACAGAGAAACCCATTAGTACCCCTTACCTAGTTAAGTCTAATGCACGAATACAGTATTGGCTAAGTACTGATAAATTTACTGATTTTAGATTGATGGGACATCAACCTATTACCTTTAGTCTAGCTAATTTTAGTTATCAATGCGTATTAATGGATGACTTTGGTAATTTTATAAAAGGTATTAAACAATCAAATTTTAATACTTTATTTAAATTTTCAGCTCTTGATACAGGTGGATTACAGGTGATCTGTGAAAAATAAAGAAAGCTCTCTTTTTTCGGGCTGGTCACTTATTTTATTTAGTCTGATTATTCTAGTACTTTTGCTGGTTCTATTTCCAGGGAAAAAACTGTTAGATAGTTTTAGCCAAAGTCCAACTGATGGTGCGTCTGTGCAATATTTAAAAGAGCTGATTGCAAATGACTCCGAGAATGAACAATTAAGAATGCAATTATCCCAAAAATTAACATTCCTTGGTAGATTAATTGAGGCTGAAAAAACATTATCTCCACTTTTAGTTAATTCTGAATTTAGTAATGAATCTCAATTTTTAATGATAAAAATTCAACTTAAGCAATATTTTAATCAAACAGATAGCGAAATAAAACAAACAAAGAAAAAACAGATAGTGCGTGCGATAAATGCTTTATACCCCCTTCTTAATGATGTTCCAACGTTAGATATTTTAGCTCAATGGAGTTATTCATTAGTTGAACCAGCGCTAGCAGCAAAGGTTTATCAGAAAATTACTGAAATTTTCGAGAGTAATATAAGTGAAGATAAAGTGAATAATTCGTTTCCATGGATACTGTTAGGTATTAACAATGCATACGCTGCTGCAGATAATGTAGAAGAAATTACTAAAAATGCAGAGTATTATGCAATAAAGCATTTGCAAGCCTTATTAGCTGCAAACTTACTTGAAGAAGCATTTAATAAAGCAACAATAGCGGTAAATAAATTCCATCACTCAGAACAAATATTAAACCAAGGGATTAAAATTGCATCATTTGTAGGAAAATCAAATCAAAGTAGAGATTGGGGGAGAGCAATACTGGGTAAATTTGGTATAAATGATGAGAAATTACAGAAACAATTGGCTCTTGAAATGGCTGCAGACGATCCTAAAAATAGTTTGCAGTGGGCAGATTTAATATTAACAAACAACCCGATAGAGTATCCATCATTATTAACATATGCGATTAAGTTGGCTAGTAACTTAGGGGAAAAGAAAGTTTTTAGAAAACTAAGTACCATATTATTAGAACAAAGCCCTAATGATCCAATGATATTAGAACAGCTTGTACAATATGAATTGGCATTAAATGATTTGAGTTCGGCATTACAACATGCCAGTCAGCAAGTAGCCTTAGCCCCTGAAAATATAAATGCACGAAAACAACTTATTAAAGTGGCAATATGGAACGGGGCTCCGTATTACTCAATGCAGCAATTAAGCTGGCTATATCAAAAGACAGGAAACGAAGTTTATTTAAAAGAAGCAATTCATATTGGAAAAGGGCTTTTTCAATATGCAAGAGTTTCGAAACAGTATGAAATGTTGAGTTATAACCGCATTCTGACAGATGATGAATTGAAAGACCTATATGAAGCTTTAATGCAAGCAGGCTACGGCGACAGTGGTAAACGACAGATTGAACAATATACAAAAACAAGACCTAACCATAAACAAGCTTGGCGTTATTTAGCATCAATTGAAGAATTAAATGGACATTATACTGAGGCTTTTAACACTTTAGAGTTAACTGAGAAAAATTTTGGTAAAACTGACCAGCTAAGTAAAAAGAAAGTTGAAATGCTCATAAAAGCAGAAAATTATGAAGGAGCTTGGCAACAGCTCTCCAATGATTCTGAAACTAAGCAACCTAGCGATAGTTTTTTCTGGAAATTCTATACACAAATGGCATGGTTACTAGGCCATGAGAAAATTGCAGAAAAAGGGTATTACCATTTATTAAGCCAGGGTGATATTGGACAGGGAGATTTTATCCGTTTATTGGAATTAAATAATAAAAAGAATGATAGTCAGCGTGAACTCGAATTATTATTAATAGCTTGGAACAAATATAAACAAAGTCATTATTTACTTGATGCTATTGGTTTATCAGATAGTTTGAATACACCCGATCAGACAAAACGATTAATTATTAGAGCAGATAATCATCCAGATTTATTTAAGGATAATATTCGTTATTGGATTTTAAAAGCAAGAGCTGTGGATCGAGAAAAAAATCATTTACTCAGCAGAAAATATTTATTGAATGCTTTAGAATTGGATACACAATCTGTAAGTACTCATATAGCTTTACTTTGGTATATGATTGAATATGATTCTGATTCCAGCTTAAGAGCAGCTATTAAAAGTTCTTTATCTATTGGAGGGAGTGATACTGGACTATGGGAAGCGATAGCAGCTGGTTACCTGAGATTAGGTGAGCCAGTGCATGCAATTTCTTGGTATGGGCGAGCAGTTAAGAAAAAACCTAATGATTACTTATTACTTCTTGGTTATGCAGAAACATTAAGTCAGGCAGGAGAGCCGAATAAGGCAAAAAAAATAAAAGAATTTGTGGTTAATCATGTACGTCCCAATTTAATAGCTAATTTATCATATATGAAACCAGAACTTGATGAATTTAAAAGAAGATATAGTCGGGTTGTTCATGAAAATTTTGGTCAACATATAACTGAAAAATGGTTTGAATGGGTACAACATGAAAACAACCAAGTAAAACAAGTTGTATTTGATGAATATAGAATTACATGGTTATTAGCTGAAAACCGGATGAATGCAGCGCGTAGATATGTATTGAAATTGTTACATAAACGTATTGCCATTCCTACTTGGCAAAATATGGCTATGGCTGTTTATGATAATGATATAGATGCTGTCGATAAATTACTAAAAGGACCAGATAAGTTATCTCCAACAAACCAGGTTGTGGCGCTTCGCACTGTTGGTAGAGAACAGGAAGCTTTAATTTCTGCACGTGGGTATATGGATGGTTCTCGAAAAGAAAATGAGATGCAGACTTTACGTCGACAAGCAGCTGGTTTAGGTATTAGAAACCCTAATGGGATAGTGGTAACAGGTAAAAACAATAATATTGGTGATCTCGATATACGAAAATTTAACTCTGATATAGCATTCACTCATGGTGTAAATAGTTATTGGCTGAATTATAATTATAATGATTATTTTTCAAATAATTCCAATTTAATTATTCAGGCTAATCAAAAATATGAAAATCATTTGTCTGTAAAGTGGCGTCATACGGGCTTACGGAATGAATTGTGGTTACAAGGAAATGCTGGGTTACGAGATGATCAGGATTTGTTTGGTATAAAAGCAGGCGTACGATACAAAATAATGGATGGTTGGTCAGCTAATATAGTAGCGGCTTATAATGAGTTATCTGAGGAAAGTGCTGCCTTTAGGTTGATGGGAGCAAGAGATAGCATTTCCCTTGGGTTTAAAGGTCAATTAACCAAGAGAGATTATTTCTCTTTTACTGTGCATTCGAGAAATTATAAAACTAGATTTGGTGAGCAGTTAGGAACTGGTTTTGGAGCTGATATTTCCGCTGGATATAGAATAAAATTTGCTCAGCCTGAGATTGAAATAAATATTCATGGCACGATAAGTGAGTCAGATTTAGAAATGAAATTACCCAAAGAAATGCAAGCAGTTATTGGCTCAGAGGGTAGTATAAATGATGTTTTAAGTGACAGCTATAAAGAATTAGGGCTAAATTTAAAAATTTCTGATGGTGATTTTCGTCCCCTTGGCTATGTGGAAAAAAGTTTTCATTATTATTTGAATACAGGTGTTTTTTTTACTGCTCCCTGGATGGGTACTGGTATTTTAGTAGAAGCTGGAGTTGGAACACGTTTGTTTGGGCATGATGATTTAACGTTGATTGGAAGATATGTTGATTCTCAAGGTGGGGTTAATACAACAGCAACGGAATCAATTGAATTGCGTTACAGTTTTAGGTTTGATGAGATATTCCCAAAACTGCTATTTTAGGATGTAATTAATAAGTAAAGATTGGGATATATTTATACTTGCATAGATCCTTTCTATTTTTAAATAAAAAATTCGGTCGCAAGCGCGAACCGAGTTTTAAAACAAATTGAGCTGTTGCGGTTTATTACCCTTTTTCTCATGCTCTGTAAACTGACCCTGAACATCGCTGAAAATCAGGGAAACGGAGCGATAGCGAAGTGATGATTTTTAGTCCGCGGTAGGCGACAGGGAGCAAGCTGAAGCCAAGTTAAAATAGCACGCGAGGGAAGCTAAAATTTTTTCCCGAATAGCCGTCAAGTCAGTGAGGTAGGTTTTAACGTAGCGGCTTTTGTGCGAAGTTGAAATC
>JAGLDH010000175.1 GCA_023145835.1 Methylococcales bacterium | reverse complement strand
AAGGAGCCGTTATTGCCTATAACCCACACAAACCAGGTCGTCCTTCGCACACCTTCCATGCCCTGCTTTGCCACCACTATGCTCTCCACCTAGATAGGCATCATCCATTTGCACAGAGCCAGAAAGAAGATAATGATCTTCACGTTCAGCCATTGCTTGCATCAGTTTGTGCTGCATTAACCACGCCGTTGGATAACTAACTCCCAAATGTCGCTTCAGAGCCAAAGCAGATAGTCCCGTTTTAGCCTGACTGATAAAATAAATCGCCAGAAACCAAGTTGTCAAAGGAAGGTTTGTTCCTTGAAGCAGCGTACCTGCAATCAGGGAGGTTTGTTGGTGGCAGGCATTACACTGAAATGTAAGCCGTTTTTTGCTGTACAGAACACAATGACCTTCATGACTGCATTTCGGACAGCAAAACCCTTGAGGCCAACGGGCTTTCACTAATGCTTTCTCGCATTGAGCTTCAGTTCCATACTGCTGAATAAATTCTGGCATTGATAGCCCAGGCTGAAATTGTATGTGATTCATTGACATGACACACCTCCTGATGAATTGTTTACCACTGTACTCCTGTCTTTGTCCTATAGAAAATTTAGCGGAAGATTCTTGCTAATCAGGAAAATCATTATTCGCGGTTTTTAACTAAATTTCATCAGTGTTCCCATATTATTCCTATCGAGGAACCCATCGGGTCACCTTACCTTACCCCTTGGTTTTCAAGTCAAACCAGTCTAAGCTTTGTTAAACTCGGTCGCTTGCAGCCGAGTTTTTGATTACAAAGGAGGGCTTAATCTTTATAAAATGCTTCCTGATTACCCATAAGCTTCCGCCAATTTTAAAAGTCTATTTGGCATAGGTGCCGTTCTTACTGCAATGTAGGAAAAACGAGGTATCATATCTTCTAACTGGAACCGTCTGTTATGTCGATAGCAAAATTCAGCTAGGTAGTGTGGCAAATGCTTCGGGTTTATTGCATGGTAAGTGCCTTTTATGGCATTTTTTACATTGCCTATCATTGTATTAACCCAAACAAATTCTTTTTTTGTGACACTTTGGTGTCCGCCACCCGTTACAATGCTGATGTGAGCGCAGTCTGCATCAGCGACGGCTGAAAAACAAGGCAACCCATCTGAAATAACGGTACTACCCGGCTGTAGATGTTGTTTCGCCCAGCGTGATATCTCTGTTAACCGAAAACCTTTAACTACGTTCATGTTCATTGCAATAGGGTGTCCTTCCTCATTAAGTGAAACGGCTGCAACAAACGGAACCTTATTCGCTGAGCCTCTGCCTCTTTTTCCACCGTGGCGCTTGCCTCCCCAATAGACATCGTCTAGCTGGATTGTTCCTTTTAGTCGTTTGCTGTCATCTCGTTCTTTCATGACCTGCATGATCTTATGCTTCATACTCCATGCGGTGTTGTAGGATACACCGATTTCACGTTTAAGCCCCAATGCTGACAGACCTGTTTTTGACTGTGTGATTAAATAGATGGCTAAAAACCATTTCGTTAAAGGCAACTTGGTCTGCTCAAAAATGGTTCCACTCGTTAATGACGTTTGGTGATGACACTTATTACACTGATAAAGCTTTCTTGTTTTTAAAAAGCAATATTGACGGCATCCACACTCAGGGCAGTTAAACCCAGTAGGCCAAAGTAATTTGAATAAGGATTCGTGGCATTGCTCTTCTGTTCCATAATCCTGAAACAACTGGATTAAGCTATAGCCAACCTGAAACTGTACTTTATTTTTGCACATGACTTTGACTCCAAAAATTACATATTTCTTAGAGTACCAGTTTCCTATAAAGTTGCGGAAGCTTATGGGTAATCAGGAAATGCTTTATCTATTTGAAATGTATGGATAGTAGCGGATTAAGTAAGCAGTATTAGTATCTGCCCCCTTTGATAGGATGCAATTTTTACCTCACCTAAATCATATTATCAATCTTTTTCCTGATTACCCATAAGCTTCCGCCACTTTAGGAGGCTAGATGTAATATTATGAAATAAAGTAGTTATATTTTTAACTCAATCAAAGAGAAAGTTTTAGTTGGATTTTCATAATTAAATATAGAAATTTTTCAATGGCTTATAAAATACCCGTTAATATGGCGGAAGCTTGTGGGTAATCAGGATCTTTTTTAAGTCCAATCGCCCTATTTTAAAACTCACCTTCTATTGTAAATGTTAGTCGACAACGTTATTATGTTAATAATATAAATGAGTTACACTTTAATGTCATGTTTATCTACTGCTCAAAATTAGGGAAACGGAGCACATCGGAGTAATAGTTTTTAGTCTGCGGTAGCATGTGAGGACGTCTAAAATTTTATACCGACAGCCGTCAAGTCATTGAGGTGTACGCAGGACGAACTGGGACTTATCTATTCGCTGTTCGGTAACTTAATTTTTTTTCAGACCTGTCATAAAGTAAGGCTTAAGCACAAGAAGATCAATGAGGCAGAGTACAAAACTTTTCAACAGCCGTATCGGTAAGCTTCTGGCTTGGCGGATAATTTTATTCAGCTCAGTTTTCACGTTGTTCATTACAATCACTCAACTTTATCTTGAGTATATAGAACAAATAGACGGTCTTGATTCTGGACAAGTTAATATCGTCAACTCCTATCGCGACTCTATCCAGTCAAGCTTATGGGTTTTCGATGAAAAAATACTGAAGAGTCAAGCACGAGGTATTGCCAATCTTCCTACGATCTCTTATGTAGAGATTCAATCCAATTCCGGCGATGTCTGGGTCTTTGGAAAAAAGCAATCTGATAATATTCGTGAGAGCTCCGAAAATCTTTGGCACGATGATTGGAAAGGAAAACCTGTTCCATTGGGAAAAATCATCCTTCAGTCGGATGTCACTAACGTTTATCAGCAGCTCCTTAGCCGGGCAATCTTTGTACTGATGTCAAACAGTATAAAAACCTTTTTTGTAGCGGGTTTCATTCTGTTTCTTTTTACCGATCGAGTAGCACGGCATCTGATTCAAATAGAGAATTATCTGGCTGCAATGCCGGCAGATCAACAAACTGAAGCACTACGGTTGCACCGTAAGCAATCGGTGAAGGCTGATGAATTGGTTAGCATGGTCAGTGCGATCAATACAATGATTGAGGAACTCCAAACGCGAACCGCCGCGCTGCACCAAAGCAAGGAGTGCTTTCGGGACTTTGCATCGGCTACGTCCGACTGGTTTTGGGAAAGTGATGCGGAAGGTAATCTGACCTTTGTCTCAGAAGCCTACTGGCAGCTTACTAGGTTTTCGCCTACCAATTTTCAAACAGCAAAACAGAATAACATGCTCCATCCGTTTTTAAACATTGTCGATCCTGCAAAACATGCAGAACATCACGACATCATCGAAGCACACCTGCCGTTCCGTGAGACTGAGCAGTCTATCAAGACCGCAAACGGCCACATGCTCTATGTTACCACGAGCGGCGTACCAAAATTTAGCCAATCGGGTGAATTCCTGGGTTACCGTGGAACTGGCGCTGATCGAACCGAATTCCACGACATTGAGGTCTCCAACCGTCAGCTTGAGGAGCAACTCAGGCAAGATGATAAAATGCGCTCACTTGGCCAACTCACCGGTGGTATTGCCCATGATTTCAATAACTTGTTAGGCGTAATCTTAGGTAATGTAGACTTGATTCAATCCAAAATTGGTAATCGAGAGGAAAGGTTGGCTTCCATCAGAGCAATGGTAAAAAGTGGTGGAGAGCTTACCCGTCGCTTGCTTTCGTCTTCTCATAGCCAGCAACTGACACCAAAGCCACTGAATCTAAACACTCACATTGAAAATTTACTTGAAGTGCTGCAGCGCACCCTGGGAGAAACCATCGAAATCAAACCAATGCTCGACCCAAGGTTGTGGAATTGCAATATCGACCCCTTTCAGTTGGAGAACACTATTGTCAACCTCTCCATCAATGCCCGTGATGCGATTTCAAATAATGGAATCCTTACTCTCGAAACCTCTAATGCTATTTTGAACAGCGATGATGGAATACAACCTGGTGAATATGTACAGCTCAAAATAACTGATACTGGGTCGGGAATAGATGCTGTGGACTTAAAAAGAATTTTCGAGCCTTTCTTTACTACTAAAAAAACTGGTGATGGAACTGGGCTGGGATTAAGCATAGTGTATGGCTTCATCACTCAATCCGACGGATACATCAAATATGAAAGCGAGATTGGGCAAGGCACCACTGTGATAATTCAGTTTCCAAGATTCGACTACCCTATCGGAATTACTCCAAAACAAGCCGCCTTCAAAACGCTCTCAGGATCTGGTGAAACGATTGTACTTGTTGAGGATAACACAAACATACGTTATTTATTGCAGTCGCAACTGGAAGCATTTGGCTATAAAGTGCTTGCCTACAGCGGTGGAAATGAATTGCTTTCTGACAAAAAATTTCCAAATAAATTCGATCTACTGGTCACTGATATTGGCTTGCCAGGCTCACTGAATGGAGTAGCTCTTAGCCAACAGATTCTTGGTGAAGATGCCAACAACAGAACACTCTACATATCTGGGAATATAACAAACGCACTCCTCAACAATGAATTCAAGCGACAGCCATTAGAGAAGCCTTTTTCTGCGAAACGCTTGGCTAACTTAGTTCGCGAAATACTTGACGATTTGGTTGTCAGCGAGAAAATAAACCACAAATAATAGACTGGGAGGTTATCTGCGTATGAGCACATTATCCTGTGTGAATCCCTTACTTAATGTATTCACGCAACGTAGAGTCCGATTCATCGTGTCGGCACTTACCTTAATTATGGTGAGCACAATCGCAGTGGCGCAGGCAAAGACACTTGTCGTCACTCGTGTTGCAGATACCCACGACCAAATAATGGGTGGTGTCATTGCACGTGTAGCATTTGCAAAAATTGGCATCGAACTGAAATTCATTGACCTTCCAGCTGACCGCGCAATGGAGACTTCTGCGAGCGGAAAAGTAGATGCAGAGCTCCAAAGAATCTACGGGTTTGCCGACCAACGACCAACTTTGCTTCGTGTTCCAACACCCTATACTTACATGGATGTTGTGGTTTTTGGAGCGAAGCCTAATTTCAAAATCGACGGCTGGAACTCTCTCAAAGCCTTCACTGTTTCCATGGTTCGCGGTCACCTGTTTGCTGAAATCGGGCTGCAAGGACATAAACAGCTCCTGCTTGTCTCGACGACCAACAACCAGTTCAAGGCGTTGCAGGCTGGTCGTACTGAACTGGCTGTTTCCACTTGGTATGACGGTATGTATGCAGCTCATGAGCTGGGCTTAGAGTTATTCCCGCTTGAACCACGACTGGAAAGGACACCGCTTTACTTCTATTTGCACAAAAAAAATGCTCATCTTGTCGAGACAATAGATGCTGTTTTTCGCGAAATGAAAATATCTGGTGAACTTGAACAAGTAAGGGCAGACTACATCAAGCGTACCATATTGAATCACCCCCGAGGCAAGAATTTAACCCCTCTTTCCAACGAATAATCCATAGATCCTAGAAAAAAGCAATTGAACCAAGCGCGCCATTGCATACTTTCTGGGTTCAGGGTACGTCCTGTCACCAGAATGCAAAAAGTGCGCAGCGAATAGGTAAGCCCCGGTTCATCCTGAGGTAAAAAACCTGTGACGCAGATAAAGTCCATGCTCCTCTTTCTCTGATACTGAAGGGTATCAAAGTCCTTTCCAGTGGGGAAGAAGGCTGTATTTACAAGAGTAGTCAGGAGAGTATTATGTTTATTATTGGTATTGATGTGAGTAAAAACAAATTAGATTGCGCTTTAATCGATAATTCGAAGCAATTTAAATTAGAATTTAAGGATATTTCTAATTTTGAAGGTGGCTTTATTGCTTTAAGTGGCTTTCAAAGCATGTAAACCCGACCGTTTCAGAGTACCATTACAGTACTGATAGTCTGATTTACCAACTGATGTGTGTTGTGTGAATCTTATTACGTTTTCTCAAAAATTAAGATGCTTAAGACGCTTGCATTAGTCCAAGGCAAACATTAATTAGGTGTTTTCAGCTTTTAAATTATAATCATAGTTATATTCTGGACGAATAAGAAGAATAAAGACGCCAAACATTAGAAAGTACATGCTCTATAAATGATCAATTTAACAAATATTTTCTTAATATAAATTAATCATATACAGGGCATATATTTGAGAGAAAAAATCAGAATGCACTTTTCCATTGCTCAGTATCAATGAACCACCGCTCCTCGTAAACCTTATCACCTTTAAACTTGAACAGAACTGATAATTGGGAACCTGCGGCAACCTTCTCGGACTTCCATTCAATAATCGATACCACTTCGTTTTGCCCTTCGATCAAGCGGAGTTCCGTGATTTCAAAACCAGGCGGGAGAATCTCCCCAAGGCCATCCAGCGCATTACGAAACGCATTTCGTCCCTCAAGGATATCCGACTGGCCTGGCATAATGAAGGTCATATCCTCAGTGTAATCTGTTACTAAAGTATCAAAATCTCCGGAACCGACCGCATCCCAACCGCGTTGTACTATATCTGATAAACTCATTAGTCTTTTCTTCCCCTATATTTAGCTTAATTGATCGAGTTAAACCCTTGGCCTAACTCCTATTATCAGGATGGTTTTTCCTGATAAATTGATAATACACAAATTAAAATATATTTTCCCCTATTTTTTATAATATATTTCAGTCTCTTTGTTTGTTGGAAACATCAGTTCAACTTTGTATTCACTCACGGTAACGTCTTGTACTGTAATTAACTGAGCAATAATTGAAAAAAATGAAAGAACATTGTTTGATATTTGAAGCTGTGTGGATATAACAGGCTGACTGGAATCTATATTAAGAATATTATCATCGGGTGCTAGACATAATGTTAAACCCTTTTCTAGTTCTTCTAGTCTTTCAGAGCCACCTAATTTTAACGGAGCGGCTCTTGTGCGCAGTTGAAACCGGACTAATCGTGGCACTCTATTAATTCGCCCGAGCAGAATGGGTCTTTGGATATGGATGTCCCAAGGTGATATGAGTGAGGATGGCGCGCCAGCGATTCACCTATATGCAAAATAGTGTTGTTATCAAGCACCCCATAAATCATTCGGGTATCGTACTCCTGTTTTGTAAATCTGGTTGATTCTAAAACTGATACTTTTTTAAATACATTTATGATAATATTTGTGATGGTCATCACGTTTTTTTTATTGTATTTGTGATCATGGTTTAATGTGTTTTCCTTAAAGGGTTTATGGCTAAGCGCAGAAATATTTTTTAGCCTCTTCCAAAAAGTTAGACCGTTTACCCCCCCCTTTTTTTTTAAGGAGAAACATGCCACAGGAATCCCAGTGACTAATCCTAAATTAAAATACGAATGATAGAAAAAGCAGTACGTGAATGTCGACTTTGAAATTAAAGTCCACTATTTAAAGTAGATGTTGGGTATTTGGATGACTAGATTGCGGGAGTAAAAAGGGTCGGGTCTTTACTTTTGCTGCAAAATTAAAGGCCACCCGCCCCCTACACAGCTCAAATAGTCACTAAGGTGCAATATGGCTGCTTTGATTTATTGTCTTAATTTGTTGGGGGGATTATAGAGCGACAGTTTAATCGCCTTATCTAAATTATTACTTCAACCAGTTTTAAACCCAGTTGTTCTTGAGAAGAATAATGTAAGTATCATTTTAAATGCACTTATGATAATATTTGTGATGGTCATCACGTTTTTTTTATTGTGTTTGTGTTTATGGTTTTGTTGTTTGATGTGTTTTTCTTAGAGGGCTCATAACTAAGCAGAAACATTTTTTAGCCTCTACCAAAAAGTTAGACCGTTTCCTCCCTTTTTTAAAGGAAAAACAAATCATAGAAATTCCAGTGACTGATCATAAATTAAAGACCACTATTTAAAGTAGATGTTGGGTATTTAGTCTACAAGATTGCGTGATGATTATGATACTAAATATATAAATACAATTGAGATAACTGAACCTGACATGGCAATTAATAGCAAGTTTGAATGTCGTTGTCAATTTAAATAGCTTGCTAGGGTAGGGTATTAGAGTTACTGAGAAGACAAAATAAATTAATACAAATGCAGTTTTCAAGAGAGTTTTTCTTCTTGAAAGATCAATGCCCCTTACTTGTAACAGATAGAGTTTGCATACTCCTTGCTCCGTCCAGTAAGCACTATATAAATTTTGAACATTTGAGAAGCTTGAAATGAGTCAACTAAAGAATAATAAAAATATAAAAGGAACTTCCAATAAAACAGAAGAACAGATTGCTGTTGTTGGATTGGGTTGTCGTTATCCTGGTGCTAAATCGCCAAGAGAGTTATGGCAAAATATTTTAGCTGGACGTGTCCAATTTAGAGAAATGCCAGATTGCAGGCTTCCTCTCGATGAATATTATAATGACGACCAAAATGCGCCTGATAAAACGTATGGAACTCGTGCAGCAGTTATTGATGGGTATGAGTTTGATTGGTCGGGGAAGCGTATCCCCAAAAGTACTTTTGAATCCACGGATATTGTCCATTGGTTGGCTTTAGACACCACCTTACAAATGCTCAATGACACTCAGCATGGAATTGAATCGCTTCCCAAAGAAAAAACGGCTGTTATTATCGGAAATACGCTAACAGGGGAGTTTACTCGCTCTAAGACAATGCGGCTACGGTGGCCTTTTGTTCGTAAATCTTTACGCGCTACAGCACTAGAATGTGGAATGGAAGAGCAAGATCTTTCAATTTTAGAGCAACGGATGGAAGAACGTTTTAAATCTGTTTTCCCACCGATGAATGAAGACTCGCTTGCCGGTGGACTAGCGAACACTATTGCTGGCAGAATTTGTAATTACCTTGATTTAAATGGTGGTGGCTATACAGTAGATGGAGCCTGTTCTTCTTCACTTATCGCTATCTATACCGCGGCTAGTCAGCTATCAAATAAAACTGTTGATTTTGCTATTGCAGGTGGTGTTGATATTAGTTTGGATCCTTTTGAATTAATCGGGTTTGCTAAAACAGGCGCTCTGACAAAAAGTGAAATGCGTGTTTACGATAAACGTGGAAATGGATTTATTCCAGGCGAAGGGTGTGGCATTGTTGGACTTAAACGTTTAGAGGATGCAGAACGTGATGGCGATAAAATTTATGCTGTTTTAAAAGGGTGGGGAATTTCATCTGATGGCAAAGGGGGTATTACTGCACCTAGTGATAGCGGACAATCACTTGCAATACGCCGTGCGCTTGATGTTGCAAAATTAGATCCTAAGGACTTAGATTTTATCGAGGGGCACGGCACAGGAACAGCTGTTGGTGATAAAGTTGAAATTCTGGGCATAGCAAAAACCTTACCAAACCAAAACAAACGTACTTGTGGAATAACTTCTTTTAAATCGCTAGTTGGTCACACAAAAGCGGCAGCGGGTGTCGGGGCATTTATTAAAACTGTAATGGCTGTTAACCAGCGTATATTACCACCAACCAATGGTTGTGAGCTGCCCCATGATGAGTTCTCTAAGAATGCTCAAATGATTTACCCAATACAAAAAGGCAAAATTCTTGAAGAAAACACTCTATTAAATGCAGGCATCTCAGCCATGGGGTTTGGGGGAATTAATTCTCATCTTATTATTGCTTCTGGTTCTAAAGTGTTTCCTCATTTGAAAAGTTCCCTCGCTGAAAGCAGTTTATTAGCCTCCAAGCAGAATACTGAGCTATTTATCTTTGCAGATTCTGATTTATTAGCCTTGAAAATACAAATTGAACATTATATACCTGTTGTCAAACTAGCAAGTTATGCAGAACTGACAGATATATCTGCTTTATTAGCAAAAAAATATCAACAACTGTTTAATGATAAGAGCCAATCAACTACATTGATGCGTGCGGCAGTAGTTGGATCAACACCTTATGAATTCCTTCACCGCTTAAAAGCACTTGCTAAAGTAATTGATTCTCAGGATTCAACTGATACAAATACTATTCACCATATAGACCAAGATAAAGGCATTTGGTTGGCTTCAAATGTTAACGATATACGTCTAGGGTTTTTATTTCCAGGACAAGGGTCGCAACAAATAAATATGGGTAGGATGTTGTTTGACCGATATTCTTGGGCGAAGGATATAGTTAGCTATGCCAACCGTTGTTTCAAAGAAGCAGGAGAAGAGCGTGTTATTGATACTCTTTTCCCTGCCTCTGATCACCTAGTAAGCGATATAGAAAAGAATGAAGCAGAAAAACTGTTAACTAACACAGAAATCACTCAACCTGCACTTGTTTTATGTTCTGTACTCTGGTTGAAATATTTAGAAAAGCTTGGTATCAAACCATCCTCAGTCATGGGGCATAGCTTAGGTGAATTGGTTGCATTTTATGCAGCAGGAAGTTTTGATGAGAAAACTCTTTATACTTTAGCTGTTATGCGAGGCAAGCAAATGGCTCAACCCCCAGGAACATCCTTAGGGGCTATGGTTAGTTTATCTTGTAACAAAGCTGAAGCACTAAGCCTTATTTCATCACTCAGTCGAGACGCTCAAAAAAACCTTTTCTTGGCTAATATTAACAGTGAAAAGCAAACTGTTATTTCGGGAGTTAGCATCGCAATTGATGAATTGGTCTCCGCAGCTGAAACCAATAAAACACGGGCAGTAAAACTTCATGTAAGCAATGCTTTTCATAGCCCAATGGTCAATAAAGCAGCCGAATATCTAGCAGAACACTCCCCTTTACAACAACGCTCCGATACATTATCTTGCTCATTGATATCATCAACAAATGGCAAAAAAGTTGGAATAGATATTGATCTAGTGGAGCATTTTTCCCAGCAATTAATCACCCCAGTTAATTTTATCGCCGCTGTTAATCGAATTAAAGATGAAACAGACATTTTAATTGAAGTTGGGGCAGGAAAAGTTCTTTCCCATTTAGTAGAGAATATTACACAAGAAAAAAATTATTGTCACCCAATAAGCAGCTCTGCTACTGATGATCGTGACCTTAATAATTTGATGGCCACTTTATTTTCAGTCGGAATAAATATTAATTGGGATGAGTTTTATAATCAACGATTAGTTATTGACTTTAAACCCGCATCGGAAAGGCAGTTTTTCATAAACCCTTGTGAAAAAGAGCTAACTGCCACTCACTTTTCTATCGCCCCCTTATTTTCTAGCGAAATGTCAGAAACGCTAAGAAGTGTGTCAAATGTAATTGATATAGAACCGCAATTTTTACAACCCTATTTGAAACAAAGAGGTGATTTTATAACAAGCGTTATAAAGTCTGATATTAAAAGTCTTTCTCTCCTACCGACTTTAGGTGACTCACCTTTTAAAGAAGTACAAAAAATAGAAAGTCTTCATAGCATATCATCAACTCTCACGGTGATAGAGGAAAAACCAAACTTATCTGGCAATGTGTTTAACCTATTTGTAGTCGCTATTGCTGATAAAACAGGGTTTGAAGAAGATAGTATTACTAGCAATCTGAACATGTTGAATGACCTCAATTTAGACTCAATCAAAGCAGGAGAGATAATTTCAAATATTGCTTTAGACTTAGGTGTTAGTGAGCATGTCGATCCCGTCGATTTCGTTGATGTTACTGTCGGAGAAATAGCTGATACCTTAGAATGTCTGCTTCCCGATAATGATTCAGATCAAAGAAAACAACATTTATCGAATGATAATATAATTAATCATTCTCCAACTCTACTATCAGATTCATGGGTACGCAGCTTTTCACTTAACGTAGAAGAAAACCCATACCAACCACAAGATCAACAAGGTGCAGTAAACTTTTCAGAAAGTTTAGCCGATCAATCAATTATTATAATTAGAGCGTCTGAACAAGAAACAGTCGCGAATGATCTAACACCGCATTTTATTGAATTAGGAGCACATGTAGATGTAGTACTGATTGATGAATTAAAAAAACAGGTTAAAACAAAAAGTTACCACCATTACATCATAATATGCAATGAGTCTTCATTGGGTTTTGATGCAACATCTAACCAGCTTCAAGAGATGGTTTCATTTTTTGCAACCATTGCGGTGAATCGCTCAGAACAGGCCGAGCCATGCTTAAGCATGACTTATCTACAATTATCAGATACTGCCCACCCAAACAGAAAGAAAGGTCTATTAAGTAGGGGGGCAGGGTCGTTTGCAGCAAGCATTCATCTTGAAAATCCTAATATAAAAATTCGGGTTTTAGATTACTTTTCAGTGACAAGCGCAGAAAAAATATACCAAGATTGGCTATTGGAAATGGCTTTAATCCAACCGTTTAATCATGCAATATTGAATGAAAAAACTCGGTTAGCACTTTT
>JAGLDH010000174.1 GCA_023145835.1 Methylococcales bacterium | reverse complement strand
ATATAGAAGAAGAACTAGGCTCTATTACTGGCGTAATACATGGGGCAGGTTTAAACAAGCCCAGGCGTTCTGAAACTGTTAATGCTACCGAAGCTCTTGCTGAACTTAGTCCAAAGGTATTAGGTGCATTAAACCTTTGTCAGGCACTCTCTAGCCATCCACCAAAGTTATTTATTGGCTTTACTTCTATTATTGGAGTTACAGGCATGCCTGGTAATAGTTGGTATGCATTTGCAAACACTGCACTTAATAATATATTAAATGATTTTCATTTAAACCACCCAGAAACTCAAACACAATCAATTGCATATAGCGTATGGGGTGATGTTGGCATGGGCGCAAAACTAGGGAGTGTGAAAAGTCTGGCTAAAAAAGGGATTTACCCCATCCCAACTCAACAAGGTGTCGAACAATTTTTATCGTTAGTTAAACATCAGCCAGTTTCTCAACAAATCGTTGTTACTGCCAGGTTGGCAGGATTAGATACGTGGAATCAGAAAGTCCCAGAAATACCCATTGCAAACCGGTTTTTGCAAGATATACGCACGTTACACCCAGGTATTGAAATTGTATCTAGAACACAGCTCACATTTGAGAGTGATTTATATCTGGTTGATCATAATTACCGTGGATCTTACTTATTTCCAACTGTGCTTGGTTTGGAAGCTATGGCACAAAATGTTGCTTATGTTCTTGGAAAAACACGGTTTACCTCATTGTCGATTGAGAACATCCAATTAAGAAGACCTATTGTTGTTGACGAATACTCTGGTACCAATATTGAAATTAGGGCTGAGGTGGAAGAGCGTAGTGAGAATGATAACCCTTACAAGGTGAACGTTTCTGTTATGACCGAACAAAGTGGCTATTCTCGTGCTCATTTTTCAGCTTGCTTTGTTATCAATGATACCGCTAATGATGAATATAATGAAACACAGTATTCATTACCTGATACAGATTTAGGCATAGACCCGAAGATTGATTTATATGGCGGCCTTCTTTTTCAAGGGTCAATCTTTCAACGTTTAGAGAGTGTATATTCATTGGATTCCGATAGCTCAATCTCAAGCGCAAGACATGAGTTATTTCCGAATCTCAAAGAAATATTTTTTAGTGAAAACCTTTCTAATCATATGATATTAGGTGATCCAGCATTTCGAGATACCATGCTTCAAGCAGCACAGCTCTCAGATAAAGGTATTTTCCTACCCATTGAAATTGAATGCATTTCCATCCATAAGTTAGATGAAGCTTCACAAGGTAAGCGCTACCTTGAATGTGGAATAGTCAGTCGCGAAGGGGATGAGCTAACTGTTGCGATCCAAGCATATAATGATTCAGGTTATATTAAAGAAGAACTTAACGGGTATAGATTAAAACGTTTAGAACTAGATGAGAGTAATGCACTTCCTGAAGAGTGGGCAAACCCATCAGAAAGAGATGCTAGGATATTTCAAGAACAAACAATCAAGAATTGCCAAAAACTTTCTGTAGTAGCCCCTAAATTTTCAATTGCTTATCATCCTAAGTTTGCATCTTTATCTAAAGATATTCGCCGCCAGGAAGAATTACCTTTGTTTTCTGATGTCATAAAGAAAGTACTATTAGACAGAGGTGATGACTTAGAAAAGATTGGTTTATTAACAAAAGAAATAGAAATATCTTCAACCTCTTCAGGAAAGCCGCAAATAGTGAGCGAAGGTCTTGAAAGCATTTCAGTCAGCTTATCTCATAATGAAAACCACTGCCTATGTGTTGCAGGAGACCAAGTTCAAGGTTGTGATATTGAGCGAGTTACAAGTAGGTTTGAAAAGAACTGGCAGTCTTTAGTCGGACATCAGCATTCAATATTATTAGTTGAATTACAAACAGCAGGGGATACACTTGATCAAGCAGGAACTCGTGTTTGGACAGCAATAGAAGCTTTTGTTAAAGCTTATTCCGAAAGCCCAAAGAAAATTGAAATTCTTCAAAATGTTGACAACGCTTTTCTACTAAATCTATCAAGTGATAAAAATAGCCATTTAGCATTAAGTTTCTCAGTCACTTTGACTCGCCCTAGAGAGAAAATGGTTGCGATTTTATTAGCCAAAGAGGATGCAGTAACAAAACCTAAGGTTAGTAACGAACTCACTCTTAGTCAACAGATTTTAAACATAAAAGAAAACGCGCGTAGCATTCAGACTGATGATGTTTTAGAAGAAAATATATATTCTTATGTAAGGACGAACGAAAAGGGTGAACGACAAGCGTGCTATCGGTTTCGTGCAACATTCAAAGATGCTCGCTCATTGAGTCGAAGTGTAAACTATTCGGTCTATAGTAATTGGATGGGGAGAGTTAGAGAATTAAGTATTATGGAAATTTCAGACCAACTAGTACCTGATTTTGCATCTGGAAAGTGGGGAATGGTAACTAATAGTTCTAATATAACCATTGTAGGTGATGTAAAGTGTTTAGATGTAATTGAAGGGCGGACTTGGATTAGCCGCGTTTATGGACGACATAACTCTACTGTGGATATGCATTACGATTGGATAAAAATTGCTGAAGATGGAACTGAAGAACGCGTTGCCTATAGTAATATGATAACAACATGGGTAGCAATTAAGGAGCATGGTGTTGTAGAAGTAAAACCCCTTCCTTTGTATATGGATGATTTCTTTAAAAAAAGGGGCACAATAGAGATGCCAGAAAATAATTCTCAATCATCAGTAAGAGAGAAGCTACCAGAATCACTAAATCATTTAAGTTTAGTTAGTGATGTCTTGTACCAAGCAGCATCTGCCCCGATTATTGAGCCTGAGTTGTCAGTACTTCGATTTTACACAACTTTAGAGGAATCTAACTTAGTTGGAAATATCTATTATGCTCATTACTATGAATGGCAAAGTCGAATTATTGATAGATATTTTTATTCCCTAGCGCCTGAGTATTATCGAGGAACTGGCGAATTAGGTGAAGTATGTTGCATTAATAGTGAAATCAATCATGTTCGAGAAGCAATGCCTCTGGATACTATTAAGGTAAGAATGGCTTTAAAAACACTCTTTAGAACTGGTTTTGTGCTCTATTTTGACTTTTACAGTGAAGAACCTTCTGGCAAACTTAATAAGTTAGCTTATGGTACCTACCAAGGTGTTTGGACAAAAAAAGGGCAGAATATTGAACAAATCAATGTCTGTGAACTTCCAATAAAAATAGTAGAAGGGCTTCTAAAACAGACTGAAACCACTGAAAAATTAATAAATAGTGTGTTAGAAGAATAATGTTTATTTCAAGCGCGCCATTGCTCACTTTTTGGATTCAGGGAACGTCCTGTCCCCAGAATGCAAAAAGTGGGCAGCGAATAGGTAAGCCCCGGTTGTGCTGCGTACACCTCAACTCCGCACAAAAGCCGCTCCGTTAAGCTTCCCTCAC
>JAGLDH010000173.1 GCA_023145835.1 Methylococcales bacterium | reverse complement strand
AGATGGAACCGTTGACCTTAACTCTGCTGGTGGTGATATTATTCTTCGTGGTAAGTCATTTTCAGGGGTAGGAGCGGGTGTAGGCTGGGGTGCTTGGGGCGTTGGGTTTTCGGATGGCAATTTATCTATAGATAGCGGTGTAGGAAATATACTTATTGATGGTGTTGGTCAAACATCTGGTGTAGGTAGCTTGAGTAGTGGTGTCTTCATTAATGACGCAACAGCAGTTATTCAATCAGCGAGCACCTCTGCGGACGCTATAAAAATCATTGGTGATGCGAGCACAGCAACAGATGGTTTTAACTACGGTATTGAATTCAAAGGTGCTAGCACTAAGGTATATGCCACTGGATCAGGCGGAGGAATCACTCTTGATGCTGATGCGGGTACTAGTAATTTAGATTTTGTACTGCGTAATGACGTCGAAATTTTAGCTAGCAGCGGTCCGATAAAACTTATTGGTCACGGAGATACATTTTGGAGAAATGGCACAACTTATTTAGGCTCAAAAGTAGGAACACCTATCGCTACAAGCGTTAGCAATATTTTTGTGACAGCTGATCTCCTAGCTTTTAATGGATCAGTCCCCAATATAAATACCTCAGGTGATTTTACCTGGCAATCAGCAGCGGTCAGTTTTGGGCAGGCTGTTAATTCAATCTGGTATAACTTTAATTCGACGGGCGGACAGACTTTAGATAACCTCACTATTGGTAAAAGTACAAATACGGCTGATGTCACTATAGGGCAAGCACACTCCGTAACTGGAGATATTAATATCGTTGGTGGCACAATTGCTGTCAATAATGCGCTGAGCTCTGGCGGATCAAATACAATAACACTGACTTCTAGCACGGCAACAACGCAAAGCGCTGCTATAACGGCTGATAAATTACTTCTCAATGGAAGTGGATCTTACACGCTAAATAATACCTCTAATAATATAGCAACATTGGCCGCAAACAGTGGTGCAGTTTCTTATGTCGATAGTAATGCATTTACAGTAGGCACAGTAAATGCAACAAATGGCGTAACGTCAACGGGGACTATAAACCTAGCGACACAAGCAGGAGATATGACACTTTCTCAAGCCATCAGTACAACAGATACCAGCTCAAGTGCTGTCATATTAAATGCAGGAAAAGCGACAGCAGCAGGTACGTCAACAGGTGGGAATCTTCTTGTTGGCTCAACCATCTCAACGGGTGTAGGTGGTCGAGCAACACTTTATAGTGGAAGTATCTCAGGAAGTACAGGACTAACGGCACTCGTAGGCTCAGGAAGTGGAAGCTTTAGATATAACTCGGATGAGTCTACAACAAACTACACGTCTGCGCTTGGTGTAAATAGTAACTATGCCATTTACCGCGAACAACCCACGTTAACCATTACTGCCGATGATAAAACCGTCACTTATGGAACGGCACCAACATTAACATCATCAGTAAGCGGTCAAAATGGTGATACTGCTGGGCATGCTTTAAGTACAGCAGCTAACATTGCAGTCGGTGGTTCAACATCAACAAGTGGTAACTACATTGCTGGCGCACATACACTCACAGCATCAGGGGCAGTAGATCAATTAGGTTATAGTATTAACTATACAACGGGTGCCTTAACCGTTAACCAACTGACAACCACTATTTCAGGTTTATCAACGGATGCTACTCGTGTTTATGATGGAGGCACTACTGCAACGGTCACTGGAACAACAGTATTTGATAATAAAATAGGGAGTGATAATTTAAGCTTTACTTCAATCGTTGCCAACTATGCCGATAAAAATGTAGGGGCTGGAAAAACAGTTGCTTTCACGGGTACTTATAGTGGTACCGATGCAAGTAATTATAACTTTACGGATCAAACAACAACGGCAAATATCACTCAAAAAGATTTAACCGCAAGTTATGCTGCCAGCGATAAAACATATGATGCGACAACCAATGCAATCGTAACAGGAAGTTCAGGCGATATTATGGGTGCTGATATTGTTACATTTACAGAGTCTGCGGCCTTTGATTCTAAAAATGTAGGCGCAGGTAAAACCGTAAATGTATCCACCATCGCACTTGCGGGGGCAGATGCCGGAAACTATAATCTGACGTCCACCACTGCAAATGGTATTGCAGATATCACTAAAAAAGATTTAACGGCAAGTTATGTCGCAAACAATAAAGTCTACGATGCCACGACAACGGCAAGCATAACGGGAAGTTCGGCAGATATTATAGGTGGCGATACCGTTACATTTACAGAGTCTGCGGCCTTTGATTCTAAAAATGTAGGTGCAGGTAAAACCGTGACTGTATCCACTATCGCACTCGCCGGGGCAGATGCTGGGAACTATAATCTGTTGTCCACCACTGCGAGTGATACTGCTGATATCACTCAAAAAGATTTAACCGCAAGTTATGCTGCCAGCGATAAAACATACGATGCGACAACCAATGCAATCGTAACAGGAAGTTCAGGCGATATTATGGGGGCTGATATTGTTACATTTACAGAGTCTGCGGCTTTTGATTCTAAGAATGTGGGTGCAAATAAAACCGTGAATGTATCCACCATCGCACTTGCGGGGGCAGATGCTGGGAACTATAATCTGTTGTCCACCACTGCGAGTGATACTGCTGATATCACTAAAAAAGATTTAACGGCAAGTTATGTCGCAAACAATAAAGTCTACGATGCCACGACAACGGCAAGCATAACGGGAAGTTCAGCAGATATTATAGGTGGTGATACCGTTACATTTACAGAGTCTGCGGCCTTTGATTCTAAAAATGTAGGCGCAGGTAAAACCGTAAATGTATCCACCATCGCACTTGCGGGGGCAGATGCCGGAAACTATAATCTGACGTCCACCACTGCAAATGGTATTGCAGATATCACTAAAAAAGATTTAACGGCAAGTTATGTCGCAAACAATAAAGTCTACGATGCGACGACAACGGCAACCATAACGGGAAGTTCGGCAGATATTATAGGTGGCGATACCGTTACATTTACAGCGTCTGCGGCTTTTGATTCTAAAAATGTGGGCGCAGGTAAAGCAGTGAATGTATCAAACATCGCACTCGCGGGGGCAGATGCCGGAAACTATAATCTGACCTCCACTACGGCCGCAAGTGGTACTGCAAATATCACTAAAAAAGCTATAGCAGTAAGTGGTATCACAGCAAGTGATAAGGTTTATGATGGGCTTACAACGTCTACGACAGATGGAAGTGGTGTTACCTTCTCGGGGTTAATGGGTGGTGATACCCTAACCCTTACCTCCTTATCAGGTTTGTTTGCTGATAAAAATGTCGCTAATGGTAAAATAGTCACACTAAGCTCAACTTATGGCGGTGCGGGTATTAGCAACTATTCCATTATCGGTCAAGCTTCAACCACCGCCAATATCACACCAAAAGCCGTCACCGTTTCAGGCTTAACAGCCAGTAATAAAGTTTATGATGCCAATACCTCGGCTACTACGGATAAATCGGGTGCAGTCTTTACCGGTTTAATCGGAGGAGATACGGTAAGGGTCGCTACATTATCTGGTTTGTTTGCCGATAAAAATGTCGCTAATGGTCAAACTGTTTCATTCACTAGCACCTATGGTGGCGCTGATGTGGCCAACTACAGTGTTACCGATCAAGCATCAACAACAGCAAATATTACGACTAAAGCGGTTACAGTCTCGGGCATTACCGCAAATAATAAAACCTATAATGGCAATACTACTGCAACAACAGATGGAAGCGGTGTGACGTTTACTGGCATGGTTTCTGGAGATGCCCTAACACTTGCTTCAAGTAGTGGCGTGTATATCGATAAAAATGTTGGTATTGGGAAAACAGTAACACTAGTAAGTGGCTATGGTGGTGCTGATGCTACAAACTATAGTTTTACTGATCAAAATACAACAACAGCCACTATTACTCCTGCAAACCTTATTATCGCTGCAAACGATAGTAACAAGTTATTTGACAACACACCATACACAGGTGGAAATGGTGTTAACTATTCAGGATTTATAGCAGGTGAAAGCAGCAGTGTGCTGGGTGGTGTATTGAATTATGGTGGCTCATCTCAAGGTGCAGTTGCTTTGGGTAATTATAATATTACGCCAAGTGGACAAATATCTCCTAATTACAATATTGCATTTGTAGATGGGGCACTAAATATAAGCGGCAGTATAAATAAACCGGTCACTGGAAAAGTAATTAATCTCAGCCAGCAAGCTGATTCTGGATTTCTTAGCAATACTATAAACACAAAAAAACAAGAAACTAACACCCTTTTCTCTGAAAAAAATAACGATATAAGTATCAGTACTAAAAAGTATACTCTAAGTCCAGCTTTAATTGATCTTTCAGAATGTAACATCCAAGTTGTGAATGATACAACTACCAACGAAAATAAAACTAAGTTAATAAACAAATGTAATTAGGAAATATCATGGGGGCGGCCAGAAAAGCCGCTTCCAGTTATTGTTTATTCTAATATATCAATCTATTACACGAATGCCAACAAGTAAATACTCTTAAATTATCATCCTATACTCAGATAATTAGGAATCGTAAAATTTTGTTAAAGCATGAATATACTGGGATTGGTATAACAGGTTTTTAAAAGGCAGATCATCCGCTTGAAAAAAGACGTTTTTGATTAAGGACTGAGGATTTTATAAGACCCGAAACTGACTTGTCTTTTTGTCCAGTTTTTGTGTTGTAAAAATAGTTTTGTAGCTTGCTATGCGCCTATTTTTACGCCTTGAAACTGAACAAAAATCCTACGCCAGTTTCGGGTTTTTTTATCCTCAGTCCTAAGCTACTGTTCCTAATCCAGCAAACCCCATAAAGGTTAGCGATAATATACCTGCTAACATCATACTTAATGCGGCGGCTTGGGTAATATTGGGTAGATTTGATAACTCTAGCTTTTCTCTTAACCCTGCCATTAAAATGATGGCTAAACCAAACCCTGCACCAGCACCTAAGCTGAAAGACACCGATTGTAAAAAATCATAGCCTCTGGATGTTTGGAAGAGTGCAACCCCTAAAATAGCACAGTTAGTGGTTATCAGGGGTAAGAAAATTCCTAAAGCTCTAAATAAGACTGGGCTAAATTTTTTTAACACCATTTCGACTAATTGCACTGAAGAGGCTATGAGTGCGATATAGCTGATTAACCGTAAAAACTCTAGATCAAAGTTTGTTAAGACAAGGTTGATTGCATACGAGCAAGTGGAACTAACAAACATAACAAATGCCGTGGCAAGGCTCATATTAAATGCAGTGTCGCGCTTTGCTGATACACCAACGAAAGGGCATAAACCTAAGAATAAGGCTAATACAAAATTATTAATTAAAAATGCACTTAGGAAGATAAAACTGAGTGATTCTGGATTCATGATTGATTCCTGGTTTTAATTTTAGCTGGCTGTATTGTGAGGAACTGCATCTTCATTAATTATTTTTTCTGCTCTTTGTTCTTCAACATAATTGATGAGTAATAACCAGACACCTAATACAATGAAGCCACCGGGTGGAAGTATCATGACTATCCAGGGTTCAAAGTTGGTGCTGAAAATCTGATAGCCTAATAATTGTCCTGCCCCCAATAATTCTCTTACACCGCCTAACATGACTAATGCAAGTGTGAAGCCTAAGCCCATGCCTAATGCACTGATAACGGATTTTGTAAATGAGTTTTTAGAGGCATAAGCTTCAGCTCTTCCTAAAATAAGACAATTAACAACAATCAGTTGAATAAATGCACCTAGCTTGTTATATAAATCTAGGCTAACGGCTTGAATAATATAATCAACTAAGGTGACAAACGTTGCAATGATAATAATATAGGTGGTGATGCGTACTTGTTTAGGAATAAAGTTTCTAAGTGCAGAGACTAGTGCGTTTGAGCAGACGAGTACAAAAATACTGGCAGCTCCCATCGCTAATGAATTTTCTACACTATTAGTGACGGCAAGTACAGGGCATAAACCCAACATCATGACAAAAACAGGGTTTTCTTTCCACAGTCCTGCGGTAAATACGTCCATGGTTAGCGGTGTTTCTTTTTTATTGGGTGTTGCCATGGCTGTTTCCTATTGTTTTTTAGCTTTTTTTATAAGCGGTAAATGTTGCGTAATGACAGGGTGTAATGTGTGTCCGCTTTGGTTAAACATGCGCCCTAAAGCATTTGATGTAATGGTTGAGCCGGCAATAGCATCAATTTCCCATGCATTTTGTTTTGTACCGTGTCTTACCGTTTTAATATCGTTAACTAACCCTGTTATTTCTTTATTAACTTTTGCATCCAAACAATTAAAGTTGGCTAAAAAGTCTTCATCGGTGGTGATTTTTGTACCAAACCCAGGGGTTTCTGTACTTTTTAAAACATCGTAACCTGTTATGCAACCTTTTTCTGGATTGTAACCATAGAGTAACTTAATAATATCTTGATAGCCTTGTTCTGCAGCATTAAGTGCTAATCCTACAAATTGGTTGTTAGCGTTATAACCTGCATAGATTAACTCTCCATCAGTTTTGTCATTTTCCAGTACTTGTTTTAATTTCCCCTCTTTTACAACAAAAGTTAAACGGCTAGTCGCTTTGGGTAATACTTTAAAAATAGCACGTTCTGTTGCTACTCGTTGATTTTCCGCGATAATGGGTTTTGTAAATTCATAAACCAAGACGACTAAAAGACCCGATAACATTGAGACGACACCCAGTGTTGATATTAATGAAAAACTTGAGGGTAATGGAGGAACTTCATTTGGATTGTTTTGCGGTGAATCACTCATGGTTTCTTTTTTCCCTTATAACCGAATATATTGGGTTGAGTGTATGACTCAATAATGGGTGTGGCAGCATTACCAAATAAAATAGCGTACATCACTGCTTCTGTAAGGCCGCCGAATAATCGGATAATAACGGTTAAAAAACCAACTAATAAGCCAAATACTAAAATACCCATAGGTGTCACTGGTGAGGCCACCATATCACTTGCCATAAAAACAGCTGCAAACATTAATCCACCTGAAAATACCATAAAAGCAGAGGTTGGATACTTTGTGGCATCAAGTAGATGAAAACACTCCGCTGAAATAACAGTTCCCAAAATAACGGCTGCAGGAATACGCCAATCAAGCATGTTTTTAAATATTAAATAAGCCCCACAAATCAGAATGAGTAAGCTTGATGTTTCACCTGTTGAGCCAGCAGATAGACCTATAAATAAATCGTAAGTATCTGTCATGACCCCTTGAAACTTCATTAATGCGAGTGGAGTCGCTCCAGAAAATCCATCGATAGTCACCTGAGTTGTCCATTCAGCAGTCGGTGCTGGTTTCATAAAGGGCAATGCAAGTGTGGAGGGAATAAATTCTACAAAGCGGTTGGTTGCTAATGCGGGTGTCCAGGTTGTAATAGAAACAGGGAATGCAGCTTGAACAAAAGCACGGCCCACTAAAGCTGGATTAAAGACGTTAAACCCAATGCCACCAAACAATGTTTTCCCCATGGCAATAGCGGTAAACCCGGCAACTGCTCCCATCCATAAGGGGAAGCCAGGAGGAAGCGTCATGGCTAGCAATAATCCAGTAATAATAGCACTTGCATCGCCTATGGTTGTTTTTTTGTTCGATAACTTACAGAACATATGCTCTGTTGCAATACAGGCAAGTACGGTCGTAATCATTAAGACTAAAGCACTGAGTCCAAACTGCCAAACTGCATAACAAGCGATGGGAAGTAAGGCATAGACTACATTTCGCATGATCTCTGCCACAGAGGGCGCTTTACGTATAAATGGAGAGGTTCGGATGTCTATTTTAGGTTGGTTTTCCATTTAATATGTTTTGAGTTTGTATTTATTAAAGTCTTAAAACTAAGCATTTGTAGAGTCTTTTGGATCTTCATGTCTCTTCTTGCTTATACCTCTCACGATTTAAAGTCTTAGCTATTCTAAAATATTGAACCAAAGGAATATTAGAAGGGCAGACATAGCTACAACAGCCACATTCAAAGCAATCTTTTAAATGATATTGATCTTCCATTACATCATATTTACGTTTTGTTGCTAGAAGACCAAGTTCTGAAGGGTTTAAGTTGATAGGACAGGCTTGTAAACACATAGAGCATTTTATACAGGGTGAAATATCAGAATCTTTAGATGATCTTTTATCTAAGACTAAAACCGTTCCTGTACTTTTTTTAACAGGGGTATTAAGAAACCCTGCTGGAATCCCCATCATTGGACCACCTAGGATAAGTTCGGCTTCGTTTCCTGTAAACTCAGCATACTTTAATATATGACTTAGCGGGGTTCCAATAGGAACTAGATAATTACCCGGTTTGTTTAGATTATCACCTGTAATTGTAATTACACGTTCAATCATACCCTGTCTATAAGGGAATAATTCACCTAGTGAAGCCAGAGTGGCAACGTTATAAATAATGACTCCAATAGATGTTGATCGATGTCCCGATGGAATTTCTATTCCCATAAGAGAATACACCAACATTTTTCCCGCCCCTTGGGGGTATTTAGTCGCAACTGCTTCTATCGTAATATGACCATCTTTTGGGAGATGAGGTTTAATTGCTTCAATAACATTAAGCTTATTATCTTCTATTCCAATGATCGCTTTTTTAGCCCCGACCGCTTTCATAATAATGCCCATACCTCGGAATAAGTACTCGATTTGCTCAAGCATTATTCGGTGGTCGGTCGTCATAAAAGGTTCACATTCACACCCGTTCACAATGAGTGTGTGGACATGATGGTCTTTAGGTGTGTTCATTTTTACATGAGCAGGGAAGGCTGCCCCTCCCAGTCCTACTAAACCAATATCTTGTACTGACTGGATTAATTCATCACGAGAAAGTTGTTCAAATTCTTGGTAAGTTCCTTGAATAGATGTTTGTGGTGAGCTAAGAGCAGTATTAATAATGATCGCTTTTTCTTTATCACCGGTTGCTGCATTAGGAACTAAATCTATCTTTTTAATTGTTCCCGAAACAGAGGCGTGTAGGGGGACAGACATAAACCCATTGGCTTTTGCGATGAGTTCACCTCGTTGTACTTGCTGGCCGATATGTACAATTGGAATAGGGGGTTTACCAACACTTTGAGATAAGGGTAATGTTAATTGTTCAGCAAACGGAAGGCGACGTGTTTGGTGGTCGTGTGTTTCCTCTTTAAATCCTTCAGGATGAATACCATGAGAGAATGTTTTTTTGCCAAAAAAATTGAATAAATTCATGTTTTATTTATATTGTTTCTTGGGCTCAAAACAGTATTTTGAGTGCAAAGTTTTTAGCAATTAATTTTTTAGTAGACGTACTTTGCCTATAACTAATTGAGTCTATTGATCAGTATAAACTAAAAATTGAATGAGTAGGGGGACGGGGGGATTGAGAATTAGTGGCAATCAATGATTAAAAGATGCTCTAAGTTTCTTTAGGCTATTCTTCTTCCTGATTTATAATAATTAATCCCCATTAGTTCAGGATCAATTATTATGTTGTTAATTAATGTTTCCATTGTCTTTTTTTCTGTTTTAGAAAAAAAAGATTGTTGCGTTGGCTCCTCTCTTTCTAATACGGTAATTAATTGTTGAGATAACCCAATGCGTTGAAGAAAAGTTTTTATAGTTGATGTTTGTGTAAGCTCTTCTACATTAACTGTATGGCAATGGATATTCGATTTTAGATTACAAATTTGTTGGTAGTAGGATGCTCTAGCACGCATTTCACAAGTTAGCCAATAGGCTTTGGTCATTATTGGGTAATGTGTTGGAAACTGATCAAAAGGCACAATATTGTTTGGGTAGGAGGGATCGAGATGAAAATATTGTGTGAATTCAATATTAGTAAAATCGAAGTGGTTATAGATGTTCCACGCCGTTTCAATAGCATCTTGATTTAGGATGATAATATCAATTTCTACGTTTTGCCCAAGAAGGTCGAGGTTTTCTATTAAGCCAGCTTTACTTAAAAGTCCAGTTGTTTCGATATAGGTTTGCTGCGACCCATATAGCATTGTACTAAATTTTGTCTGCCAGAATTGTCGTATTTCTAAGGTGTTTCCTTCAGTATTAAAAAGAGCATTATTTGACCTCCCTGGAGTATGAATTTTGAGCATATCAACTTCATGATGTTCATGATGAATTTCTGCATTGTTGATATTGGCTTTAAATAAATTTGCTAAGAAGGTAGAGTCAGTATTTCCAGTTGAGATAGTAAAAATGTACTTTTTTCTTTTTGCTATGTGTTGTTCATCAAGGCTTAATTTTCCTGGTTTGAAATTTGTTAAATCGGAAATTGCAAAATGATTTTGACCTATGTGTTGGTTTGAGGGTAAATGTGCCTGCTTTGGAAAGGGTTTGGCATTAAATACAGTAAAAAGACTGTCGTGGATTAAGGTACTTTGTTTTATCAATGGCCATATTTCTGTGCGTAACATAGCCTGATCACAGTTGGCATTTTTATTGACTCGCTCCAGATAGTGACTCATTAATGATTTGAAGTCTGGTAATATGCCACTAATTCCACCCCAAAGCCCAGCCAATATAGGGTCAGTGTGAGTAAAATAGTCTCGAATCAGGTGAAAATGCTTATCACTACTTATCCATTCATCGACAGCTATTTTTTCTTTTATGTTAACTATACTATCAATATCTCTGACTAAAAAACGTTTAATGCTGTTGTCATTAGCTACAAAAAAACGCCAAAATAACCCTTCATGCATGAGTTGTTGATTAGGCATGAAAATAATTTGTACACCCAAAGAAATTAATTGACTTACGATTCTTTCTTTTACTGCATTTTTCTCACAATAAACACGCATCGTCCAGCCAGGGTAAATGTGAGGAATAAGTCTGGCATTTTTAATTGCACTATCAACATAACAGGGCTTATTTCCCCATAAACTAAAGGCAATGATGTTTTCTTCTGGTTTATTAATGTCAAATTTTGGGATTTTTTTATTGATCGTTTCAGGAGCCTTTGAGGCGCAAATTTGATCTTTTATTGTGAGTGATTTTTCACCCGCAATTTTTGCTTTTTTAATACGATTTGTTAAGCCATAACATTTTGCTAATATATCATAAAGAACCGCATTATTTGGGTCATTTACGAGTGCTTTTTCTGCCCATTCGATGGCTTGAGTGTATTGATTAGTGCTAGAGAAATTGACAGCAATATTGACAGGGAACTGATTATTGTCTGGCCAAATTTTATAACCTTTTTCCATAATTGTTATACTTTTTGCGTAGTCTCCCTTTGCAAAATGAAGTAAACCCAAAAATTCATAATCTTCATGAAATTGTTGATAAGTGCTATTTTTCATCATAGCCAAGTGACTTTGTATCGCACCATTAATGTTACCGTATTTGTATTTTAGCTGGGATTCTTGTCTAATTTTTGCTGTATTCATAATTCAATTGGCTAATTAATATTAGATAGATGACAGGTAAACTAAATACACTTATGAGAGAATATAGCTCACCTAAATATGATAAAAGTGGTGTTAAATCAGTAGGTTGTGTGTTTTTTTTTGCTTTTTCTACTCAGTCATTGGGGAGCTGAAAGTATCTTATTGAAAACCTTGATTTTTTTATTAATATAGCTTCTTGACTAGATAACCTGAGGTAAGTTCATAGCCAAGTTAAATAATGTTTACAACAGATGGACACCTCTATTAAAGAGGCAGGGCAATCAGGTTTAAAATCAGTTGAAATTATAATTTAGATGAAGTAATAAGACTATCATTTTGATTTTAAAATGACAGACTAACCCATAGCCTCAATTATTCATCATTTTTCAAGTATTGAAGACCCAAGAAGAGATAGACATAAAAAACAACCGCTGGGTAAAAATGAGTCAATTCATTCCGTGGAATGAATTAGCAGAAGGCTATTATCAAGAGCCTTCGGCAGACTCAGGTCGTCCAGAAAAAGAAGCTCGTTTAGTCATCGGTGCGGTGATTATTAAACGTAAGCTGAGTCTTTCAGATAAGGAAACTGTTCAGCAAATTCAAGAAAATCCTTACATGTAATACTTTGTAGGGCTAGTGAGTTTTCAAATGAAAGCGCCTTTTGCCCCTTCATTATTTGTTGATATTAGAAAACGCATGGGACAGTCAGTTTTTGATGTTTTTCATCAGGCGGATTTACTCAGTAAAATCATATGATAAGCGGGTCATTGCTCACTTTTTTAATTCAGAGAACGTACTGTCCCCAGAATGCAAAAAATGATCAGCGAATAGAAAAAATAGAGGCAAATATTGGAATCAAGTATTTTCAATTTTCTTTGATCGTAGTGCTTGATTATAAGACCTGCCCCCTTTGTTTTAACATCCATACTCAAAACAGGTAATCCCTTGCTACGCTTTAAAGGCGAACAAAAATCCTGCGCCAAACTTTCGCATATTATTAAACCCTCGTTCCTGAGTAATGAATAGTTCCTCAGCAAGAAGCCAAATCGAGCCATTTCAATAACTATTACGTTAATCCCAGAGGCTTAATTTTGACAGTCTTTTTCGCCTAAAAATATAACTTTAACTAATAGGCTAAGCTGACATTTTTTGAAACTAATCACATTTTTTACAAAATAAATAGCATATTGGGATTTTTATTTTTAAGTTAACTAGATTTCTCTTATATCAAGAAATTTAATGATAAATGTACTCTATCTATAAAGAGCTGAAATTATAAATTCCCAGAGGCTTTTATATGTCAAAAAATAAAAAATACCTTACAAACAATGAGAAGGGCTTTGCACAGAAACGACTCTCACTTTCAATCACAGAGCTGTTATCTCAGATGCGATTTTTATCTTCTGCCATTACAAATGTGGTATTTAAAGTGGCTTTGCTTTTTATCTTAAGTTTAGTGCCCCAGATTCTTTATGCAGTTGATACAGATAATGATGGTATTACTAACTCAAATGACCTTGACGATGATAATGATGGGATTTTGGATACCGTTGAGAAGATGTGTATAGGCACACCTGTTCCAGCTGATGTCGGTTTCGTGCAGGAAGTTATTGCCTATAGGCCTCTTGCTCCCCTTCCTCCTTCCAATGTTTCTGATCCTAATCAGGTGCTTGGTGCGCCAGACTCTGATGGAGACTACTTAGATCAGCCGACTGAAGAATTTACAGCTCTTGGTGGTATAGGGAGTGAGCTTCTTTTAGGTTTTGTAAATTCTGCACTGGTTAACTCAGGTACTAATGCAGGAGATATTAAAATGATAGAGCTTGGTCAGGCAGAGGTGGCTGAAGTAAGGCTGTTACCAAC
>JAGLDH010000172.1 GCA_023145835.1 Methylococcales bacterium | reverse complement strand
GATTGATGAATAGTTGGAGCCCAGTTCCGATTTCCCTGACTCTGGAGCTATAATTTTATGCTTTTTCAGGGCTGACTAAATAGTATTTTAATACTCTGGTTTGATTTTTAAGATAGTTATCTATATGAGGGTAGTTGCCATTAAAATGTATCAACATAGTGCGCAAGGCACTCATAAAGTGCGCTTTTCAAAGCTAAACTATTGAAATTATCAGTATTTATAACAGTTGTAAGCTTGGCATATACATTGCTGCCTAATTTAATAGGATTTATTAAATATGGGTTTAGTAGTGAAATGAGTAACAGTATGAGTTCTAAATTGAGTTTATTCACCTTTGCCAGTAAAACTAAGATTTTACACCTGACGTGGATGGCCTTTTTTGTGACCTTCCTTGTCTGGTTCAGTCATGCTCCTTTACTTTTAGCTATTCAAGAGTCATTTGGGCTATCTGATCAACAAATCAAAACATTGTTGATTTTAAACGTTGCACTCACGATACCTGCCAGAATAATTATTGGCATGTTAGTCGACGTTTTTGGTCCACGAAAAACCTTTTCTATTTTACTTGTTATCACTGCTTTTTTATGTTTTGCTTTTGCCTTGTCTAACAGTTTTGAGATGCTGGCTTTAACACGATTTTTGCTAGGGTTTGCAGGTGCAGGTTTTGTAATCGGTATTCGCATGATTAGTGAATGGTTTCCAGCTAAACAAATGGGACTTGCTGAAGGTATTTACAAAGGGATGGGGAATGTTGGGTCTGCAGTAGCAGCAGTCTGTTTACCAACGCTTGCTTTATTAATAGGTGGAGTTGATGGTTGGCGATACGCTACGGCTTGTACGGGTGTCATTGCATTGATATTTTCTGCAATTTATTACCTGTCCGTAACAGATACACCTGTTGGGTCAACCTATTTTAAACCAAATAAAACAGGGGGTTTGGAAGTGACTAGTCAATTTGATTATTACTTTTATCTGTTACTTAATATTCCTATGTATGGTGCTCTTGGAGTATTGACTTGGAAGGTCTCGCAACTTGGGATGCTAACATCAATGGCATCCTCAGTAATTTATGCATTGCTTGGTACTCTCTATTTGTTTCAATGCACACAGATTCATAAGGTAAATACTGAGATTTTTAAAACACCTGTGGATGAAGTATTGCAATATAAGTTCAAACAAGTTGCTATTTTAAGCCTTGCTTATGCAGTCACATTTGGCGTTGAGCTATCAGTGGTTTCAATGTTACCTTTGTTTTTTAAAGAAACCTTTGCAGTTCCTGTATCAGTAGCAGGCATACTAGGCGCCTGTTTTGCCACTGTCGATGTTATTTCTTGTCCTTCAGGTGGCTGGATTAGTGATAAATACGGTCGTAAAAAATCTTTGGTTATTCTATTATCAGGGGCTTCATTAGGATTTTTTTTGATGTCTCAGATTAATTCAGACTGGCCGATTGCTCTTGCTGTAGCTGTGATGATGGGCTGTTCTTTTTTTGTTGGTTCTGCCGCAGGCTGTGTCTTTGCTGTTGTTCCTTTGATTAAACGTCGACTGACTGGTCAAATTGCTGGCATGGTTGGCGCGTATGGTAATATTGGAGCTGTTTTTTTTCTCACTGTATTTTCTTTCGTGTCACCCTCTGTATTTTTTATGACCATCGCTATTGCTATCGTTATCGCTACAATAACCTGTTTGCTGCTGGATGAGCCTAAGGGTGCTATGGCGGAAGTACTACCTGATGGAACAGTACAAATGATTGATGTGCATTAAGAAAAAATCATATGTAACTTGTTAAAGAATCTCTGATCAAGCCCAATTGTTTTTAGCTTGCTAAAACTGTCGTTATTTTCTAATCGATTTAATCAGGGGTTCCTTTTTTGTTAACATATTTTTTATAGTTAAGACATGATGGATAACCAATGTTGAAAGTAAGTGTGGGTGCTTATAGCACTAAAGGTATAAAAGAAGAAAATGAAGATTGTTACGGTGCTAACCTTGTTGATGAACCTCAATTAACCCATAAAGGTGTTGCTGTCGTTATTGCTGATGGTATGAGTGGCAGCGATGCAGGTAAAGAAGCCAGCCATTGTTGTGTCACCAGTTTTTTAGGCGACTATTACAGCACTCCTGAGTCCTGGTCAGTAAAAACAGCAGGCCAAAAAATTCTTTCAGCTACTAATTCCTGGTTATATAGTCAGGGGAATCAGCGTTACCAATCAACCAAAGGAATGGTGAGTACCTTAAGCATTTTAATCTGCAAATCAACAACCGGCTATATTTTTCATATTGGTGATTCAAGAATTTATCGATTGAGAAAAGGGGATTTAGAATTAATGACACGTGATCACTGCATTCAAATTTCAGCAGAAAAAAGTTATTTAAATCGTGCCATGGGTATTGAGCCTCGTTTAGAAGTTGACTATAAGTCATTCCCTTTGGAAAAAGATGATTTATTTATAATGACAACAGATGGGGTGCATGAATTTATTCTTGAAAAAATGTTTAAAAAAATAGCCCAAAGTGAGGGAGATTTAAATCAACAAGCTCAAAAAATAGTACAACTTGCTATTGATAATAAGAGTGATGACAATCTAACTTGTCAGTTGCTTAGTATTGATGGATTGCCCCAGGCTAAAGAAGATGAAATTATGCGTCGTCACGCAAATTTACCCTTTCCTCCGTTATTAGACCCAGGAATGATATTGGATGGTTATCGTATTGAAGAAGAATTACATTCCAGTAAGCGCACGCAGATTTATCGAGCCTTTGATACACTCACTGAAACGCAAGTCATTTTAAAAACGCCTTCAATTTTATATGATGATGATACTCTCTACATAGAACATTTTTTACAGGAAGAATGGGCAGGAAAACGTATTAATCATGAAAATGTTCTGAAAGTGCTTAGTACTGATCGCAAAAAAACCTGTATTTATTATGTAATTGAATATCTGGAAGGACAAACTTTAAGAGCGTGGATGGATAGCCATCCTAAGCCTTATATTAGAGAAATTAGGGAAATAATTAAACAAATTGCTAAAGGCTTAAGAGCTTTTCATCGTATGGAAATGCTTCACCAGGATTTAAAGCCTGAGAATATTATTATTAAGAAAAATGGTGTAGTCACGATTATTGATTTTGGTTCAGTTAAAATTTCTGGTATTGCTGAAATTTCACCTTTAGATGCCAATGTAGAAACTGTTTTGGGAACTCTAAACTACACTGCACCGGAATATCACCTTGGGCAAAGAGGAACAATAAAATCTGATATATATTCACTAGGGGTTATCACTTATGAAATGATTAATAAAACGTTGCCTTTCGGTCAAGATATGCCTGAAAACCCTAATAAAATAAATCTTGCTAAATTAACTTATGTCCCCAGTTTTCATAATAATGACATGGTTCCAGAGTGGATAGATGGCGCTTTAAAAAAAGCAACGTCAATCACTCCTCAAACAAGGTATGATGAGCTTTCTGAGTTTATTCATGATATTTCAAAACCTAATCAGGAGTTTCTCAAGTCTGCTAACCCAGTCCCTTTAATTGAAAAAAATCCATTATTGTTTTGGAAACTAGTCTCTATTTTGTTATTGCTGGGTAACTTAGCTCAGTTGGCCTTTACAAAACAATGAGTATTCTAGTTATTCATTTGTCAGCATTGACAGATTGATAACAGTGCTATTAGAATCATATGACTGATGGTGATTTGGATTGGCCTATTCATGTTTTCTAAAACAAAATAGGTCTTTTCATGATTTTTCAATAAGCAATGTTAACTTTCTATTTTTTATAATTTATAGAGAAAAACAAGGTTTTTATTCAGGTAAACCATCCCATATTTCTATGTCATCTATCCATTGATGTTTAGGGTTTCCATTTCCATAAATTTGTGTGAGCATGATGAAATCGATAGGTTTAGAATTTCGTGTTGTTGGGCCATAGTGATCTCCAACGACCTGTCCATTTATTTTCCATAAAGCTCTGCCATCTCCTCCTTCACTCCAATGCCAGTAATATTCAGTTAAAAACCATTCATTTGCTGGGACTGGAATATCATAATTATCTATTTCCCATACTGGTTGTAAAGGGTTTGCATCGCCTTGCCAATGCCAGAAAGCCTGTCCTTGGTTATTAGTATAGATATATGAAATAAGGCGAAACCCTGTTCCTGCAGCGTAATCTTTTGTTTTATATTCAAACAAAGCTCTCCACTTATTTTTCTGCGTTAAACTTTCTGCATCGATTTTCATCCAGTAACGTATATAAAGATCCTTTTTACCCTCTGTTATATTGAGTATCTCGTAAGGGTATTGTGTGGCTCCGTTAGGTACAGCATAGTGCTCTATATTGTAGAGTGCTTTAGTGGGTGTTCCATTATGTCCAAGAACAGTTTGTATTTCTGCTTCGAGAGCTTGAAAATTATTATCATCAATATGATGTAATGCACTTTCACTAGAGCCTAGTATATCTATAGGCCAACTAAACCCAGTTTTATTATCGGTACCTCTGATGAAGGCATAATCTTCTCTATTAAGAACAGGGTTTGGGTCAATATAGACCCCATTTTCAAAACCTGAAGAGAATAGTAATTTAGCAGTGGGAGTATCATCACTATTCAAAGGTATTAATAATTTGGGGTCTAAACCATTTGCATTTTCTAATACAGTGCCCCAAAAACCATTCCAAACATTTAAGTTGCCACCGTCTATCAAGTCATATTTGCTAGTTACAGGGTTATAGCGCCAGCCTTGATTGTGAAAAATACCCAAATTTTTTGCTTCATTGAGTGTACATCCATTGGTATCTGCACAAGGACCATTCTTAGTCGTTAGCCGTAGATCTGTCCATGTTATAGAACGAGTAAAAGGGTTTCCAAGCATTAGCCATTGTCTTGTATTAAGTTGTGCTGCTAAATCAATCTCGAAGCAACCCAGCGGACTAGCGCACTGAGGTGAGATTGTTACTGAGCCTGAAGCTGGACTCATATTAGTTGGTAAATCTAATGTGGCATTACTTCCTCCTAATTGATAAATCCAGTACCCAATCCCATGTTTAAGAACACCATTTAATCCGGGGTCGATATATCGATTTGTTTCTGGGTCATAGGCAAACATAATCCAGTCTGTACCGTAAATACCACTTATATCATCACCAAAAATTGTTTTAATAGTATTTGCATTAGTGGGTGGTATACCTGGCAAGCTGATTTGTTGCCACTGATTATTGGGTAAAATTAAAATTTCTTCAGCTGATACATTACTGATGAGTTGACTTGTAAATAGCCCACTAAAACAAAAAAACATCCCAAATATTCTTAATAGTTTCATCATTGATCACCTTTTTTAAATACCTTGTCTAATCTAAGGTTAACATACTAATCATTCGCTGGGTTCAATACCATAAATAAGGTTGAAGTCATCACTAAACTAAAAAGGGAGTTAACAATTTTGGAATCAAAGGAGGCACCGAGCAAACTGATGCGTTGCCATTGATAATGGTCTTACGTGAGTACAAAAACAATGGCTGCTGAAGTGGGTAAAAAAAGTAGAGTTAGAATTTATTTTCAATAGAGATAAAACTTTTTTTATAAAAGCTTTGTAGATTGGCATAGCTTGTTTCAGTTTTTACAAAATTAACTGTAAATATTAGATAGATAACGTCTGTCGCTGCTATAAGGAGAACTATTTGATATTAAGACAATAAGCTCTGTAATCTTCCTCTGAAAATCAGCATGATCAGAAAGCAAGCAGATCGATAATTTTAATTTGAGATAGGCGACAAGAATATGGCTTGTCTGAAGTGTCAGTGTGCGATAGAACGCTGGATATAGAAAAGGAGAGCCGAAGCCCTCCTTTTTTTGATATTTTATTTATCAGTTCTTTTGTAGAAAACTCTACGGTTATGTGCACGTCCTTCTTTTGTATCATTGGACGTCATTGGAGATGATTCACCAAAACCTTTTGTAGTTAAGCGTGAAGCTTCAATACCGTGAGTTACAAGATACTGTTTAACAGACTTTGCTCTACGTTCAGATAACTGCTGGTTATATTTTTCTGAACCTTTACTATCAGTATGGCCTTGAATTTCAACAGTAAGTTGAGGGTTCATACTTAATACTTTAATTGCATTAGCAAAGACTCCTTCAGAACCTGCTTTTATTGTTGCTTTATCAAAGTCAAAAAGTACACCATGGAATGCCCAGCAGCCATCTTTATCAACATTAGCACCTTTGGGGGTATTAGGACATTTATCTTGGCTATCGATAACACCATCACCATCTGTGTCACCATCAACGCTAGTCAAAGCTGGAATTGCAGCTAGGTCAGGTACTGGGGTTGCTGATATAGGGGTATGGTGGGTAAACAGAACTTTACTTACAAAGTTAGACATCCCCGTGTCTGATGAAATGGCTGCTGCAGTTGTAGAAAAACCGCAACCAGAAACTGCTGATAAATTTTGCAGTACAGCTTGGCCACTTTTCTGCTCTTCATTACCCACCCAAACTGTGTAAACACAAAGTTTGTCACCATATGTTTTTTTAAGTGATTTAATCGCAGGTACTGGAGAAACTCCGTAGTTGTGTCCATCGCTTAAAAGAATAACAGCAATATTACCAGGGGCTGTAGCAAGGTCTGCATTTGCTGCCGTAAAAGCAGAGTCAACCGGTGTGCCACCACTAGAACAAGTTAAAGAATTGATTGCGTTATTAAATGAAGCGGATGTATGAGATTGAACAGCTTGGTTTAATTTAGTAAATCCAAAACCCAAACATGAACCAAAACCAAAACTACGAAGCCCAGAAGATAGAGAAATATTTGGAAGCGTTAGGTTCATTCTATTGAGTAATTCTTTTTCAACTGAAAGTTTAGTTGATGAAGAGAACCCAGAGCCTGAATAAATATCACCCATCGATGATGAAGAATCATTAATAACGAAAAGAGTCTTACTTTTTTGTCGTAATTCTCCTGACTGAACTGCAGAGTTTAAATCTTGAGCCTGAAAAGGTTGAAATGAATTTGCCGACTGGGTTGCACATCCAGATAATGCAACAGCAGCTATAATTGTAGCTTGAAACAAAGTTTTTTTCATAATAAGTCATCCTTAATGGTTTATAAATTTAGATTCTACCGTATATTAAGTAGGTAATAAAATGCTTTTAGAGTGATGCAAATGCTTTAGTCTTCATGATGGAAGTTTTGATAAGTGCTTCATTTTTTAATTCTATTTTTTATAAATAATTAGATAGTTATTAGAAATATAGCTAAATTTATTAATTTTACACTTTAAATGATCAGAATAATAACAGTTAAGATTGATGCTCCTCAATCAATTATGTCTCTGCTATTAAGTTAAAATATTTTTAGACGGAGTTTTGTTAAGCAATCTAAAAATAACGCTATTATTATAAATAACTATCTCTTAACCTTAACTTAATAATGTGATGTTGATTATAGTAAATGATAATTATTTTTTGAAATTATTCATTTTTTTCTATAAATTCCAGTGCATTTCCATCTAAATCACGACAAAAAAGTGCCCTACGACCTGATGCACTTAAAGTATATTTAATTTTATTCTTTTCTAGATCGTTTTTTAAGAAATCCAGATTGATTACATGAAAAGCAACATGGCGGTCTCTACCGCCATGGTCTGGACGTCCAGTTGTTGGATCTGGGTTATCAAGCTCAATTAAATGTAATTGTTGAAGACCTAAATCTAACCAAGCTCCAGCATAAGGGAAATTTGGACGTTCAAGTTGCTTTAATCCTAAAATATTACAATAAAATTTTAGTGAAGCTTGTGTATCAGCTACAAGTAAGCTGGAATGGTGAATACATAAAATATTTTTTGACATAACTATATTAAGCGCGTGACATAAATTTACCTGTAGAACTATTAATTTTAATAATTTCTCCTGTATCTATATATTCGGGTACTTGAACTTCTAAACCTGTTGTCAATGTTGCCGGTTTTGTTCTGTTAGTTGCGCTAGCTCCTTTCATTGCAGGAGGTGTTTCTACAATTTCTAAACTGACAGTCGTTGGTAATTCAATTCCTAAAGGTGATTCATCCAATAATAAAATAATAATACCCTCTAAACCTTCTGTAAGATATTCTATTTGTCCCTCTAAATCCTCTTTATTAAGCATATATTGTTCATAACTATCAAGGTTCATAAAAGTATAAGTATCTCCATCCTGATAGGAATATTGAACCATTACTTTAGAGCAGTCGGCTTCTTTAAGATAATCATCCCCTTTATAACTTTCATCTAGTTTTTGCTTAGTTTTCATATGAGCAAAACGGATTTTATAAAGGGTAGAAGCTCCGCGTGAAGTGGGGTTTCTTACTTCAATTGTTTTAACTGCGTATGGCTCTCCGTTAATTTCTATTGCAGAACCTTGTTTTAAATCACTGGCTTTAGGCAAAACCTTTTCCTCTTTATATTTGTTTGTTTAAATTGATGAATTATACTTGTACTATTCTGAATGTGTTAAAAAAGGTGTGTGTTATGTTTTGTTGCAACTGTGGTAATCAATTACTTGCAAATTCAAATTTTTGTTCAGAATGTGGTGAAAAGATTGTTGTGAAAATTGTAGATTATAAAGATTTACAAAAAATAAATAATTTGATTTGCTATGAAGGAAAACCTTTTAGTGGAACTGGAGTCACTTATTATCCACATGGACAGAGAAAAAATGAAGAAACATTTTTTAATGGGATAGGTCATGGTGTTTGGAGTTATTGGTATGAGAATGGACAAAAAGCACAGCAAATACGATACGTAGATAATAAATTCAATGGAATTGAACTTGAGTGGTTTGAAAATGGACATAAGAAAAATGAAGTTTCCTGGTCTAAAGGAGTATTAAATGGATTATGGGTCTCTTGGTATGAAAATGGGCAAAAAGAAAGTGAAGTTCAATACATCAATGGGAAAAAAGAGGGTGAGGAGATCATGTGGTATGAAAATGGTCAAATGTATTCTAAAGGTTGTTGGGGTAAAGGCACTCAGATAGGAAATTGGACTATTTGGCAACCCAATGCTCTGGTAAAATGGCAAGGAAATTATTCCGAAGGAAAAAGTACTGATTTAAAAGTAAATAAATTATAAAAATATAATAAAAAGGTAAAAATACAATGTTTTGTCATAATTGTGGTACTAAATTGCCAGAGACTGGGAAGGTGAATTTTTGTTCTGAATGTGGTCTAGAAGTTGTCAGTAAAGTGGTTAATCATTTGATTGTTCGGGCAGGAATTTCTTATGAGCCAAGCCAAGATCAACCCTTTACTGGAAAATTTATTTCACGTAAAAATAATGGGAAAATTGATAAAGAAGTCACTTATAAGGTGGGTTTATTAGATGGACTATTTAGTGCTTGGCATTCAAATGGAAGTAAAGAAAGTGAAGGAATATATAAATTAGGAAAACAAGAGGGACTATGGACTTGGTGGAATGATAAAGGCCAACAAATTATAGAAAAATATTATAATAATGGTGTTAAACATGGGCTTTGGGTTGATTGGCATGAAAATGGACAGAAAAAGGTTGAAGGTAATTTTGTCAATGGAAAAAGGGAAGGGTTGGTCACTATCTGGAACATAGATGGGAAGATAGTAAGTGAAACTATGTATAAAGATGATGAAAGGGTATGATAGATTTCACTAAATTTATTTTTTCTAATTTAATGTAATACGAACACATGATAAATACTGGAGCTAGAAAAACAGAAAGAAAATATGCCGGCGTAGGGTATTTGATTAATAGTGTACAAACTTTGTTTGTAGGTATGCTTAGGATCTGGACAATACCTATTGTTTTGATGTTGAGTATTGCGTCAGGGTTTACTACATTCTATGGTTTATCTCATTTTATCACCCCATGGATAGCCTTGGTTATAACGGTTGCCATTCAATCTATTATTATTATCTGTTCTTTAGAAATAGCCGGAATACATTGGAAAGCCAATCGGTTGCGCTATTTTTCTGTTGTTCTCTCTTTATTAGTTGCACTATTGGCATCTATTTCATTTTCATATTTTAAATTTTATGAAATATCTCAACAAGAAACTATTCATATCAATCGTTTAAATCAAATTAGACAAGATATAAAAAACTATTTAAGCAAAGTTTCATCGATTAAAGGTGATGTGTTAAAACAACAACATGCTGATCTTAAAAAAGCATCTGAGGAAGTCACTCAAGCTTATTTTGGAACACATCCATCTGCTGCTGAAAAGTATAAAAATCAGGTGGGTAAAGGTCCATTCTGGCAACACTACAATGGAATTTTTTTAGAAAAAAAACTAGTACTGGAACAGCTAGATAAAGAGTTTGTAGAGCTTGATAAAAAAATTCAAGGGTTACAGGCTGGTTTAGGTAAATTAGATGTATCAAATGATCTTGAATCATCATATTACAAAGTGTTAGCAGGTTACGGTGATGTACAATTACAAATTGGACAGCTATCTAATTCTATGGGACTTGGTTTGCCACAAGCCCCCTTATTAATGACCTACAAACAATTTATAGAAGAAGTAAAACCTTCTATTTCAATGTGGAATGGTTTTTCAATATTCGCATTTGTTTGTGCCGCGATGGTTGATTTCTTTACAGTTTTACTTTCTTATCGACTTGAATTTACGGCACCTGGCCCATTGACTAAGGAAGAAGAAAATTTAGTATTTGAGTGTTTGAGGCAGTTTACAGAGTTTAATATTAATGAAAATGATGAACTTCAAATGGTGATTGAAAAGACAGAAATTGAAAAGGCAAAACGTTATTCTGATTGGTCAAGAATGTTTGCTGTAGGTCTCTTATTAAACCGAGGCTTTTTACGGAAAATAGATGATAGAACTGTAGAGTTTGCTCCTAATTTATATCCCCTTGTTGCAGAAAAAATGGGAGATAAAATCACGCAATTACGTAGAGCCGCATTATATTCAAAACAGGTTGAGATTAATAATGAGTAATACAACAACAGAAATAGATGATTGGTTAATCTCATTCGGTGTAAATGAAAGCAATACAAATGATGACATATGGGAGCCTGGTTTTGAGGTGGATCGTCAAATTGTTTACAGTAAATTTGGATCTTATAGTAAAGTTTTCTTACGTCCTGAGAATTTTGTAAAACGTTTTTATCATACTGTATACCCACTATCTATTGAAGAATGGAAATGTATTGATAGAGTTGATCTTTATGAAGGGTTTTGTACTATTGATGTTTCTTTAGATGTGAGGTTTCAGGCAACTTATCAATATGCGATAAGCAACATAGAACTTTTATCTGAACTAAATGAGCATATTAAAGAAGCGTATTATGCTGCTGTGCTAGATATCGTCAATAGAGAACTTCTTAATCTATCAGACGGATCATGGATTCATGGGGGACTTGCTCCTATTGAGAAAAGAATTTGTTCAACTATTAATGAAATGTTGATATTACAAAAAATTCAATCTCAAGTTATTTGTAAACTAAAGCCAAGTTTTGAAGAATTTCCTAATGTGCAATTTGCAAAAGAAAATGTTTATCTTAGTGTATTAAAGAAAAGTTTTGAATTTAGTGAGCAGCAAAAAGAGGAATTATTTCGTCAACAACAAGAAGAAGATAAACAGAGTATTGAACATAAACGGTTGCAGCTGGAGCAATTAAATGAAAAGGCAAAAGTTGATCGTCAACGATTAGCTTTGAAAGCAGAAAATAACAAGCTATTACTAAAAGAACAAGAGCAACACCAACACGAACAATTTGAGATAAAGAAAAGACTTCATGCAGAAAAAGTTAAGCACAGTAATAATTTAAAGAAAATGACTTTATTGTCAGAGCTTGAAGAAAAAGAAACTTATCAAGTCAAGGTAAGAGAGAAGGAGGAACTAGATAAGATAGAACTCATCGCTCATGAAACTAAATTAAAGGAAAAAGAATTAGAAGCAAAAATTGAAGAGTTTGAAAAGGAGCAAGCTCGTTGGCGAGAAACGAAAAGTAAAATTCATGCAGAAGAGTTGGAACTTAAACAACAACAGAAATCATTAGAATTTGATTCAGATGTTAATGCTAAGAAACGTTTTGAATTAAGACGTTTAGCTATGCAGAAAGAAAGTTTTTCTGTTAGAAAAAAAGCAGATGTTTATTTGAAGAGGGATATTGAGTTGCTTGAATTAGAAAAACAGCAATTAGTTTTACAGAAAACGATAAAGGAATATAAGAATAAAGAAGGTAGCCAAGAACCAGATTTATTGAACAGATAAATCTGGAAATTATCCATTGTAGAATAAACTCAAGTTTGCTCTACAATGATCGGCTATTATTAAACTAACTCTTTAAGTTTGTATAGAGAGTCCAATGCTTGTCTGGGACTCAAACTGTCCACATCAATATCTTCTAATAAACAGACAACTGGATGAGACTCTTTGGTAGAAAATAAATCTAGTTGATTAATCCCAGACTCGTGTTGTTGATCAATATAAGCATTATTTTCTAATTGCTGTAATTTTATTTTTGCATTTTCAATAACAGAGTTAGGCACTCCTGCTAACGAGGCAACTTGTAGTCCATAACTTTGACTGGCGGCACCTTCTTTTACCGCATGTAAAAAAACAATTTTATCTCCATGTTCCATCGCATCTAAGTGAACATTATGAATATTCTTATACTCATCAGGCAGCGATGTTAATTCAAAATAATGGGTCGCAAATAAAGTATAAGCTTTCGTTTGTTTAGCTAAGTGTACTGCACAAGCCCAAGCCAGCGAAAGACCATCAAAAGTACTGGTGCCACGTCCAATTTCATCCATTAAAATAAGACTATTTGCTGTTGCATTATGTAAAATATTTGCTGTTTCAGACATTTCAACCATAAAGGTAGAACGTCCGCTGGCTAAATCATCTGATGCACCAATACGAGTAAAAATTTTATCAATGGGTCCACAAGAAACTGACTTTGCCGGTACAAAACAACCCATATGTAACATTAAAACAATCAACGCTGTTTGGCGCATATAGGTTGATTTACCACCCATATTAGGGCCAGTAATAATAAGCATCTTTCGTTGATGATTAAAGCAGATATCATTGGCAACAAAAGGAATGTCAGAGACTTGTTCTATGACTAAATGTCTTCCTCCTTCTATGTTAACCCCTGGTTGATCAGTTAAAATGGGTTGGCATAAATTGAGTGTTTCTGAGCGTTCTGCAAAGTTAACTAAAACATCCAATTCTGCCAATGCAGATGCACACATTTGTAATTCAAATAATGACTTTGTTACTTGATTAAGTAAATCCTCGTATAAGGACTTTTCAAATGATAATGATTTTTCTCTTGCACTAAGAACCTTATCTTCAAAAGACTTAAGTTCAGCAGTAATGTATCGTTCAACACTTTTTAAGGTTTGTTTGCGAGTATAGTGCTCGGGTACTTTATCTGAGTGTAATCGTGAAACTTCAATGTAATAACCATGGACACGATTGTAATTAACTTTTAGATTATTGATACCGGTTGCTTCTTTCTCACGGTTTTCCATATCAATCAAAAATTGATCGGCATTTTGGCTTAAGTGCCGCAAGTCGTCCAATTCTTGATTATAACCAGGAGCAATAACACCGCCATCTCTAATCAAAACAGGTGGATTATCAATAATGGCGCTTTGTAACAAAGTTAATAACTCAGGTTGTTCATGCAACTGTTGTTTAAGGGCTTCAATATGAGGGTTATCTGTATTTTCTAGTTGGCTTTGTAGTTCGGGTAAAACAGCCAAGGTATTGCGTAATACAATCAAATCACGAGGACGAGCCGATTTTAAAGCAATACGAGAGCTAATACGTTCTATATCACCTACTTGGCGTAAAAATGTTTGAATCTCTTCAAATAAATGATTGTCTAAAAAGCTGTTGATACAAGCATAACGCCCATTTAATATTATTTGAGATCGTAAAGGACGGTTTAACCAACGTCGTAAACAACGACTGCCCATAGCCGTTGATGTTTTATCCAAAACACCAAATAAAGTGTATTTAAGTTGACCGGTAGGATGTGAATCTAACTCCAGATTTCTACGGCTAGAGGCATCCAAAGCAATACTGTCATCACTACGTTCAATTGATAAGCCTTGTATATGGGGCAGGGCGCTTTGCTGTGTGTCTTTGACATATTGTAATAAACAACCTGCGGCACAAATTGCGATGGATAAATACTCACAACCAAAACCACTTAAATCGTGAATATTAAATTGTTTTAAGATAAGCTGAGTGGCACTTTCTAGTTCAAAGTGCCAAGGGGGTCTTTTGCACAACCCTTTAAGTTCTTTTAGTTGCACCGGTAGAACTAAATCTTCACTAAACAACAACTCCGCTGGGTTTAGGCGTTCAATCTCACTCAGTAATTGTTCTTCTGATTTAACCTCTTGCAGTACAAAACGTCCACTGCTTAAATCCAAGCAAGCAATCCCATAAGAATCTGTTCCTAAACTGATTGAGACTAAAAAATTATCTTGTCGGTCTTCTAATAAAGCTTCATCAGTCACAGTGCCTGGTGTAACGGTTCGAACTACTTTTCGTTCTACAGGCCCTTTACTGGTCGCAGGATCACCAACTTGCTCGCAAAAAACAACCGATTCCCCTTGTTTAATCAATCTTGCGATGTAACCTTCAGCAGCATGATAAGGCAAACCTGCCATAGGGATAGGTTGCCCCGCTGATTGCCCCCGACTGGTTAAGGTAATATCTAAAAGTTCAGCCGCTTTTTTAGCATCATCAAAAAATAATTCATAAAAATCTCCCATCCGGTAAAACACTAAAGTGTCAGGATGTTGGGACTTGATGCGCAAATATTGCTGCATCATAGGGGTGTGTTGATTAGTGGTTTTTTGTTTGTTGGTCATGTTATTATTCTATCAAATTAAGAGGCTTTAAAATGATGGATAAAAAAATTACTGCACTTGCTAATCAATTAGGAAAAATACTTAAAGAAAAGAGGTTGATGATAACTACCGCTGAATCCTGTACAGGAGGAGGTATTGCACAAGCAATAACTGAAATCTCTGGAAGTTCTGCTTGGTTTGATAGAGGGTTTGTGACTTATAGTAATCAAGCTAAAGTTCAAATGTTACAAGTAAAACAGAAATCTTTAGATGATTGTGGAGCAGTCAGTGAAAAAGTCGCAATCGAAATGGTTGAGGGGGCAATGTGTAATAGTAATGTTGACATGGCCGTTTCTGTCACGGGTATTGCTGGGCCAGAGGGTGGCTCTGACCAAAAGCCAGTGGGGTCAGTTTATGTTGCATGGAAAGTAAAAGGAAAGCCTGTTAATTGTAATCGACATGTTTTTTCAGGTAATCGAGAACAAATTAGACAACAAACGGTGCATTATGCATTAACCTATTGTTTACAAGCCTGTCTGAATAAATAGAACGTACAGCGCTTCTTTTGCCTATAAAGAACTCAAATTGAAAGCTATGAAATTTTTGGGCAGATAGATTTTGTGTAGATACTTTATTAAAAAAATAATATAGCTATAACTATAAAGGATTACTGAAAACAAGTACTATTGCCGAAGCCAAAAATAATTTACCCCACTTGATCCGTCAGCTTGAAGTTGAAGAGCCTGTTCATCTAACTCGTTATGGTAAGCCTGTTGCAGTTATGATGTCAGAGACTCAATATAACCAATTGACTTTACCTACTAAAAGTCTGAATTATGCTATTTTAAATTGGCGTAATCAGTTAGATGAACCATCCTACATATTATGGCTTATGTGTTAGTCAACAAATGGGCGGCTTTTTCTTTGCGTAGGGTGGAAAAGTGAGGGCGCCTTCTACCATGTGTAGCATGAGGTGGAAGTTTGCCAGAGTAAATGCCGGATAACTACGTGCTTTTTATATAAGGTGCTTTAATATAACCAATTTGTTCTACTTTAGCGTTAAAGACTAAAATAATGTTCTGGTATTTTGATTTTAATGCTAAATAATAATTGTCTTTTTGTTGTGTTTTTGTCTCTTTAAGAAGGTCTTTTAATTGAGCGGCCATATCTTTATTGACTGAAATAATTTCAGATATATTAACGCTATGTTGTAAAACTTGTTGGCTATATGACTGTAATGGACGATAACGAGTAAATTGCTGGGTAGGGGGTATTTGTTGTTCTTGGGTTATTTTAAGCATTTCTTTAAGTCCCTCTACAGTTGTAGGTTTTTCAGCATAAACCATCACAGGTGTTTGGTCAGAAAATTGTTCTAAACTATTTAAATCAATCTTTTGCTTGTCTAATGCGCTAGCTGGAATGGTATAAAACTCACGATCCCAGAAAGCTAAAACAACAGGACGTTCCGAATAGATGGTATAAATACCAAAGGATAAGGCTGCTAGCTGTATGATGACAATAGTCCCTATGTCCTGATATAACTCTTTTTTAGGTTTTTCCGTATTATAAATAACTAAGGTGATGAGTGGTCCTAATACCAAATCAACTAGTGCAACAATTTTTAACCCTTGCCAACCGCCTGAAGCAGAAAAGAAAGGTTGTGGGTACCAAATTTTAATGATTACCCATAGTAAGATGCTGAATATTAATAGGCTGCTTAAAAAATGTATGCCTGCTGCGGTAAAGCGTGGTTTATATTTTGTTTTCATGGAAATGATAGGGGTGTGTAGGATGGAAAAGCGAGAGCGCTTTCCACCATGTGTATAGATGAATTTTGAGTATATAAAAATGTCGGATAACGCTTCGCTCATCCAACCTACACTCTTTGTCCCGCCTTAAATGTATAGCCGTGAATCACATTACTTATAGTCTGAAAAACTTGTCAAAATGGGTTGGCTTTTATTTTGGCGAAGGTATTGTTAATTAAAGGTAGTTTAAATTTTA
>JAGLDH010000171.1 GCA_023145835.1 Methylococcales bacterium | reverse complement strand
AACTGGCGTAGGATTTTTGTTCAGTGTCAAGCCGTAAAAATAGGCGCATAGCAAGCTATGAAACTATTTTTACAACATAGAAACAGTACAAAAAGACAAGTCAGTTTCGGGTTTTATAAAATCCTCAGCCCTTAAAGAATATCTGATAAGATTGGTTAGAATTTAGCACAAAAAAATTGGATTTGACCAGAGACTCCTTAAAGTAAAATGGCCTTCACTCCCCCGAGTATGGAAAAACTATGCTGAATTTACTCATCACTATCGTTATTATTTTCACGCTATTATTAGCATGGGTTTTAATCCAACAAGCAGCTAGAAAATATGCAGCTAATCACCCAGAGCTTGGTCCAGTAAAAGAAGAAGGTTTAGGGTGTGGGAAAACTTGTGGTTGTAAAAAAGGAAGTTGTAGTAAGGAAAGTTAACGGCTTAAAGAAATGATATGTAAAGTGGTGTAAAAGAATACATTTCCATTTTAGATGAAATACGATTACTCCCCAAATGGAAGCTATATTTTATAGACTTTAAATTTCCTTATCGCTTTCTTGGTATAGAAGATAATATTCATGTAAATATGATAATACTTGAAGTTGAAGCAGAAAAAAAAGAATTTTAATGATGATGACTATTTCAAATTATTCTCGTTGGCGAAGCTCATAAAACACATCCCCTTTATCTAGTCATATAGTTTAAAAGAATGAGATTAATATGTCACAAATAAAAGTTTTCGGTATAAAAAAAAATCTAAATTCAGTAAAAGCTCAGCTTTCTGATGTCATCCATGAATGTGTTGTTGAGGCACTACAATTCCCTCAAGATAAAAGAGCCCATCGATTTTTTCCACTTGAAAAAGAAGATATGTACTATCCAAGTGATAGATCTGACGCATATACAATTATTGAAATTACCATGATTGAAGGTAGAACAATAGAAACAAAGAAAAAATTAATTCGCCTTCTTTTTGATAATATTCAAGAAAAAATAGGAATTACTCATCAAGACATTGAAATTTGTATTTATGAAAGCCCTGCATGTAACTGGGGATTCAGAGGGATGTATGGCGATGAAGTCACATTAAGCTACAAGGTTAATGTGTAAAACCATTGTCAAAAAAACAAATCTTTTATGATGAAGATATTACTATTTACGGTTCTTTTCTTCACCAGATGATTCAATCATATTGTGAATAAAACGGTACTTAAGGAACCTCTGATCAAGTCCAATTATTTTAGCTTGCTAAAACGGCCGATATTTCCCACGAAGATCGGTGCAATAGAATGACTATTAAGTCTCACTTCGTGAAAAATAGCGACCGTTTTTTCTGTGCTAAATTCTAATCAACTTAATTAGAGGCTCCTTAACGGTATATAAGAACTGTTACCGTCCGACTTTGAGACAAAAAATCATCTTTTTCATTTATTTAATAGTTATTAATTTAAGTGTATTTACTCTGACTTTACATCACCTTATTATATTTTATTTAGATAGTTTTTCGTAAATAACTACTTGTTTTTTAAAACTTTTGCAACAGCGGCGGTTCTAGTGGGGACACCGAGTTTTTCGAATATATGTTCAAGATGTTTGTTAATTGTCCTAGGGCTTGTATCAAGTATCAAACCAACTTCTTTATTTGTTTTACCTCGAGAAACCCACATCAACACTTCAGTTTCTCTAGCAGTTAATCCAAAGGATTTTTTTAGGGAAGTCAAATTCCATTCTTGATTATTTTTTTGAATGAGTAACATATATTCATCGCTCAGATAACTGGGAACTAGTTTTCCAATATAAAGGTTTCCTATTTGAATATCAGTAAGTACAGTTTGTTGTTGTTTTTTAATCTTGGGAATAATTCTATCAAATAAAGTTTTTGGTAGTATAGAACCATTTTTAATATGAGTATTAGTAGATTGTTCCAGTGGAAAACTATCAAAAAGTATTTTATTGGCTGCCGCTGAAAGCCATGTCATCCGACCAGAACTATTAAATGCTAAAGCAGAAAAACCTATATGATTTAAAGATTGTTCAATACGTTTTGAATCTCGCTTTTGTGATAACTGAGCATCTATTCTAGCTAAAACTTCAGCAGGTCGAATAGGTTTTACAATATAGTCAATAGCACCTTGTTTAAATCCTTTTAACAAGTTATCAAGCTCACTTAATCCAGTCATAAAAATAATTGGAATATTTTTTGTTGTATGATCTTTTTTTAATCTTTCGCAGGTTTCAAATCCATCAATACCAGGCATGATTACATCTAAAAGTATAATATCAGGCTGCAAATATTTTATTTGTTCAAGCGCAGAAAGCCCATCAGTAGCGACTAAAACACGATACCCATATTCAGATAGCATATCCGAAAGAACGGCAAGGTTATCCGGTGTATCATCAATAATTAAAACAGTCTCGTTTGTTATTTCTGTATTAGCAGTCATTAAATAATTTTAAAAATGCAATTAATTAGTATGAGTAGAATTTAATAGCTTCTTTATTTCTGCAATTCGAAATTCGTTAGCTAAAGTTTTAATGCGTTGAGTAAAATCTTTATAACTCGGTTCACTCAAAATCAGTTCATTTAATTGATGCTTAAGCCCTAATAAATCACCAATTCTCACGAAGTCCATTAATTGGTTAATAATATTAGGTGGTGGTAAAGTTAAACTTTTGTTCTGTTCTGATATTGTTGGCGGTTCTTTTTTTGCATCATAAACCCAGTTTAATGATAGATATAACCCAAGCATTTTTAATAACTCCGCTACTTGAAGTGGTTTAGCAATAAAATCATTACAGCCAATATCTAATGCCGCTTGCTGGTCTGAAGGATAAGCATTTGCACTCAGCACAATAATAGGCATGGTATAGCCTTTTTTACGGAGAGTCTCAGAGGTTTCAATACCACCAATGCCTTCCATTGATAAGTCCATTAAAATAAGGTCTGGCATAAAGCCAGAAATCATTGCTAAACAATTTCCACCTGAATCAGCCTGTTCCACATAGAAACCTAAAGGTTCTAATAAATTAGCAATAAGCATACGGTGCTCATATTGATCATCTACCACCAGAATTTTTTTACTATCTCCCTGAAAACCTACAATATTTTTTTCAGCTATCGTTTCATATACATGACTAAGACTGAAAAGCAATAATCGTACAGCAAAAGTAGACCCTTTACTTTCAGTGCTTTTAACTGTTATTTCCCCCCCCATGAGTTCAGTAATAATTTTACAAATAGTAAGCCCTAAACCATTACCTGCAATTGCATTGCCTGTTGCCTTACTTAACCGAATAAAGGGTTGAAAAATATTATTAATATCTTGGTTTGAAATACCTTCTCCACTATCAATTATTTGAAAGGTAGCAACATCGCTACGAAAACTAATGCGAAATATTATTTCGCCCTCAGAAGTAAACTTAATTGCATTGTTAAGTAAATTAATCAGCACTTGTCTAATTCTTTTTTCATCCCCTCGTACTTTTTGCGGTAGAGGATCTATAACTTGGCAACGAAAGATAAGCCCCTTATCTTCTGCTTGTGTTTTAAAACTACTGACTAAATGTTCAATAAGTGCAGGAAAATCTAGAGGAGCATAGCGAAGTTCAAACTTACGTTCTTCAATTCCCGCAATATCAAGAATATCTTCAATTAATGAAGACAGGTGCTCACTACTCCGTTTTAATATTTCAATTGCTTCCTTTCTGTGGTCTGGTATTGATGAGTCATTATGTAAAATATGAGAATAGCCTACGATACAATTGAGCGGTGTACGTATTTCATGGCTCATATTACTCAGAAATCGACTTTTAGCACTATTAGCGTCATCAGCTGTGATAATAGCTTTTTGATATTTTTCATCAGTTATTTTATGTTCTTCAATTTCTTTTAATAACAGTTGTGTCTGTTTAGTGGTTTCTTCATGTGCTAAGTGACGGCTTTCATGGTTTAAAATTAACCACCAAGAACATAAGCCAATAAACATAAGTAATGAAGAATAAACTTTAATAAAATTATTAAATAAAAGAGTAAAAGATTGAGGGTTATTCTGCGCAGTCAAAAAATCCTGATAATAGATAATGCCGATAAAAACGCTGGTTAAACTACTCAAAAAAGCAAATAAAAGAATGAATCGTAATAATCTAATTCTTGAATTTAATGACATGCCCGAGGGAAGACAACAGTCAGCAAATTTATTAAAATAATCTTCTAATCTAGCGCCTTGTTTACAAGTATCTAAACATCGTGAATCCAAAGTACAACACAATGAACAAATACTTCCTTTGTATGCAGGACAATAGGCAATATCTTCATGTTCAAAGTGATTTTCACAAATACAACATTTTCTAGGTGAAACATCATGTTTATAATGTCGTGCTCGCGCTAAGTAATGTTTATAGTTAGTAAAATATGCAATGCTAGGAACTAAAATAAAGGTCAATCCCAGTGCAATAAAAGCAGAAAAAGCTTGTGCAAATTCACCGAATAAACCAAGGTAAGCTAAGATAGAAATTAATGATGCACAGGAGGTTGATAAAATACCAACTGGATTTAAGTCTGGGAGATAGGCTCTCTTAAATTCGACCATTTTTGGACTTAGACCCAACGGTTTGTTGATCATCAGGTCAGCTGAGACTCCACTAATCCAGGCAATACTGATGTTAGAAAATAGACCTAACACTTTTTCCAAAGCCCCAAATACACCAAACTCCATTAACAATAAGGCAATAGATACATTAAAAAATAACCAGATAACTCGGCCAGGGTGAGTATGAGTCAACCGAGAAAAAAAGTTAGACCATGCCAGTGAACCAGCATAAGCATTAGTTACATTGATTTTAAGCTGAGAAATAATGACAAATAATGTGGTAACGGCTAAAGCTAAGTCTGCATTTTCAATAATCATGCTATAAGCAATTAAATACATTTGAGTTGGCTCATGTGCGTGTTCAATAGCAACACCCTGCTGAATAGCAAAATGAGCTAAAAGAGCCCCCCCTAATTGCCTAATAACACCAAAAACAATCCAGCCAGGGCCTGCAATAATCGTCGCTGACCACCAGCGAAAACGATTATCTTTTTTTAATTCAGGCATAAAACGCAGGAAATCGACTTGCTCTCCAATTTGAGCAGCCATTGAAAATGCGATTGTTGCCGCGCTACCAAAAAGCAACCAATCAAAGCCTTGAGCACTACTGGCGATACCAAAGTAAGCTTTTAAGGTGAGTAATGCTTCCGGTTCTTTGGTAAAGACTGCATAGTAAGGGATAAACAGTAAAAGTAGCCATATAGGCTGTGTCCACAATTGCATTCGACTGATCGTTGTAATACCAAATGTAACGAAAGGAACCACGACAATTGCACTAATAAAATGAGCTAAGGCAATAGGAATTTGAAAATATAATTCGAGAGCCTTGGACATAATGGAGGCTTCGAGCGCAAATAAGGTAAACGTAAAAAAGGCATAAATTAATGAGGTGATAGTAGAACCAAAATAACCAAAACCCGCGCTACGAGTGAGAAGATCAATATCAATATTATACCGAGCAGCATAATAGCTAATAGGAAAGCTAATGATAAAAATAATTAAACCAACAATGCAGATAGCCCAAAATGCATTAGTAAAACCGTAGTTTATAGAAAGGAAACCACCAATCGCCTCCAGTACAAGAAAGGATGTTGAGCCAAACGCTGTATTAGCAACTTGAAATTCAGACCACTTTCTAAATTGGCGTGGAGCAAAACGAAGTGCATAGTCTTCCAATGTTTCATTAGCTACCCAAGAATTATAATCCCTACGGGTTTTAGAAATGCTTTGGTGAATGGTAGATCTCATAAGAAGTACAATCGATTTAAAAAATCAAACCTTTAAAAAATAACAATTATGGCTCTCTTGAAAAGGAGGTCTATTGAATATTTATACCCGATTAAGAACCATCTTGATAGAAGATTTGTGAGGCATTAATAATAGTTGTTGAAACACAACTATTTAAAGAAAAATTATAATGACTAATTTAACCAAACATGATTTCAGTTAACTCTAAACTAGAATAGTTGGAATTTTATACTCATTAAAACCAGTTTTATATATAGAAAAATACAAACATGGCTTTGTTGTATTATTGCCGGTCTGGACCAAATTTGAATATCACCGGATTATCTTGATGATCAATGATAACCTGCTTATTAGATTCTAAATTGAGGTTTTTATTGTGATTGTTTATTCCAATTTCATTCTCAGTTTCTACTTGGGCTTTGGGCTCCAAAATAGGAGTAACAATCTTTGTCTCAGATTCTTTTTTTATTGTTTTAATAGACAAACTACTTAGTAAGTTTAAACAAATCTTACTTATGTCTTCGGAGATGCGAGTTATCACTTTCTCTTCTGATACAGTATTTATGCTTAAATCTTTGTATTCTTCAGCCTTAATTTCCATAACAAGTTCAGTATGTTGCAATCTCTGCCCTCTGGGCATTAATGAACATGTCAACGGTATAGTATTCGCTTTTTGAAAAGCCAAAGATCGAGAGTTTGAATTACCCGAGCTAAAAGAAAAACCATCGGGAGTTGAACCAGAATGGATGGAACCAATATGAATAGTGAGATCGTGAGTATAGTCGTTAGTTTCTTTGCCAATAAATTGATACCCCCTGTCAGATAAATTGTTGATTACTATTTTACGAATATCTTCTTGAGGTAGCTCATTACCTAAAATAACAGCATCATTTTCAAATTTAAAAGCCAATTTTTTAATCTGTGATAAATCAAATGATGCGCCTTGATATTTAGATACCGTACTACATGAGGTTAAAAAGAAAGCAAAAAAAAGAGATAAACAAAAAAATTTGATCAGCTTATTTAAATATCTTCGATCACACATAACAGTCAGTAAGGTCAAAATCCTGAATATACATTAACTCGTTCAATAATGTTATACGTCATTTAACGCATTGTGTTGTTTTACACAAAAAACAATAATTGTCGCAAGCCAGTAACACACGGTGAATATTGGATTAATTTGCAACATCTATTTAATCCATAGTAATTAATAGCTAACCAGGAGTTAAAAATGAGTGTAGCTAAAAATATTTTTAAACCTCAACAATATCTAAAGATTTTTTCAGCCTCCATCCTTGCTACATCAATGCTGAGTTACTCGACAGTTTCCAGTGCAGGTGCCACTTTTAAAATAGATGATACTAAGTGGGTCAGTATTGGTGCTGGGTTAAGAACTAGCTTTACTTCAACCGAAGAAGCCGCAGCAGGTTCTAAATGGAATAATGACTTTAGCTTAGATAGCATGAGATTGTATTTAAATGCGCAATTACATGAATATATTAAATTAGAATTTAATACCGAATGTCAATTTTGTGGAACAAATGGCGGTGATATTAAAATATTAGATGCCATCGGTAAATTTGAATTTAACCAATATATTAATATCTGGGCTGGACGAATGTTAGTACCAGCAGAACGTCGTGAAATGAATGGGCCTTATTACAGTGCTGTTTATAATATTTTCAGTAATGGAACACCTTTTGAATCAGCTGATTTTGGCGGACCTGCGGGTATAGGCCCAGATCAAGCAGGACTTTACGGTCGTGATGATGGTGTAACAATATGGGGTTCAGCACTGGAAGGCCGCTTACAATATGCATTTGGTCTTTTTAATGGTTTAAGAGGCAGTGCAAATACAGATGACAACCTGCTATATGCACAACGTATTGCTTATAACTTTTGGGATGTAGAGAAAAACCCTGGCTATTACACATCTGGCACTTATTACGGTGCAGGTGGCGATATTCTTACATTAGGTATTTCTAATCAATATCAAGAAGATGGTGCGGGTACAGCAGCAGATAAAGGAGATTTCCGTGGTACTGCTGTTGATATATTGATGGAAAAAGTTCTAGGAAATGGTGGAGTAATCACCATTAATGGTGAATATAAAAACTATGCAGTTTCTTCGGGTTACAGTCAAGCAAGTAGAGATAGTGGCACCCCAGGTTGGAATATGTTTGAAGGCAATGCCTATGACATAAGTGCTATGTATTTATTTCCAGACAAAATAGCTATTGGCCAAATTCAACCCTTTGTTCGCTTTACCAATACACTACCAAATGACAGTGCAGATAGATCTGCTTATGAAGCGGGAGTGAACTATATAATTGATGGTCATAATGCACTAGTTTCACTTAATTGGCACTATGGTGACCGCATGACTAAAGGGCTTGATTATAGTTCTAGTGCATCAGGTGATCAGGTTCATTCAATCACTTTAGGTTTACAACTACAAATTTAACAATATTCAGGAGTTAAGGTATGAAAAAATTTCTACGCAAAACAGGATTAAGCACTGCACTTTCAGCCCTAGTTTTTATGGCTGGAACAAGTGTTGCTGTGAGTGCTGAAGATACTATTAAAGTAGGTATTTTGCATTCACTTTCTGGCACCATGGCAATTAGTGAAACCACATTAAAAGACACCATGTTGATGTTGATTGCAGAACAGAATAAAAAAGGTGGTTTACTCGGTAAAAAAATAGAGCCTGTCGTTGTTGACCCAGCATCTAACTGGCCCTTATTTGCTGAAAAAGCACGTGAATTAATTACGAAAGAAAAAGTTGCTTCAATTTTTGGTTGCTGGACATCAGTTTCTCGTAAATCAGTTTTACCCGTAATTGAAGAATTGAACAGTATCTTGTTTTATCCTGTGCAATATGAGGGTGAAGAATCGTCTAAAAATGTATTTTATACGGGGGCTGCACCTAATCAACAAGCTATACCAGCCATTAATTACTTAATGAATGACATCAAAGTAAAACGTTGGGTATTAGCTGGAACAGATTATGTTTATCCTCGTACGACTAATAAAATTTTAGAAGCTTATTTAAAATCTAAAGGCGTTGATGCAAAAGACATTATGATTAACTACACACCTTTTGGTCATTCTGATTGGCAAAGCATTGTTTCTGATATTAAAAAATTCGGTGCAACGGGTAAGAAAACAGCCGTTGTTTCAACGATTAATGGTGATGCTAATATTCCTTTTTATAAAGAATTAGGAAACCAAGGCGTTTCAGCAGAAGAGATCCCTGTTGTTGCATTCTCAGTAGGTGAAGAAGAGCTTTCAGGTATGGATACTAAACCATTAGTGGGACATATGGCTGCCTGGAATTATTTCATGAGTGAAGATAGCACAAAAAATGCAGCATTCATTAAAAAATGGCATGCGCATACTAAAGATACTAAACGCGTGACTAATGACCCAATGGAAGCACACTATATCGGTTTCAATATGTGGGTAAAAGCAGTAGAAAAAGCAGGTACAACCGAATCAAATGCCGTACAAAAAGCCATGATTGGGATTAAATTTCCAAATTTAACAGGCGGTTTAGCACAAATGTTACCTAACCATCATTTGAGTAAACCTGTATTAATTGGTGAGATTCAAGAAGATGGTCAGCTATTTACTGTATGGCAAACTAATACCTTAGTTAAAGGTGATGCATGGTCTGATTTCCTACCAGAAAGTAAACCTATTATTGCAGATTGGACTGCACCTATTAATTGCGGTAACTACAATACAAACACTAAAAAGTGTTCAGGACAAAATTATTAAGGGATATCTAATTAAGTCGATTAAAATTTAGCGCAGAAAAAAGGTCGCTATTTTCCACGAAGTGAGACGTAATAGTCACTCTATTGCGCCGATCTTCGTGGAAAATATCGATAGTTTTAGCAAGCTAAAAATAATTGGACTTGATCAGAGGTTCTTTAAGAACTGATTTAGACGAGGTATCTATAAATAAAAAGATCATTTACCCTTTCCTTAAGGGATAAGTGGTTTTTCACCTCGTTGTTGATTTTATCGGAGATATTATGAAATATCTGATGCCCCACGTAATCAGATTCTTTTTAGTTATTTTGATCATGTTTAGTTTTGTCAAAATAACCGTCGCACAGGAAGCGGAAGTCGGGCAGACTTTTTCTACGACTGTGTCAGGATTAAAAATACGATCTTTATCAAAAAAAGGTCAGTTTGTTGAACAATTAGCACAATTTCAAAATCCACAAAAAACAGTTATTTTACAAGCTCTGGTTGATGGTCATTTATTTGAAATAAGAGAAGATGGACGTGTTGTTATTGCTGCTAAGAAGAGTGGTAAATATTCAATAGTTCTTGCTGAAAATGGTGATGACCTTGGGTTAACTGATAATTCAGCCATTAAAAAAATTAAAATCAACAATCGTTTACGCACCCAAATACGACGCTTAATAGCAAATTTACAATTAAGTTCACCAGATGTAGGTTTACGTTTAAAAGCCATTAAAACACTCAGTAAATCGATCAAGCCAGATGATTTAAATACCCTAAAAATATTAGCAGAATCTGAGGAAAACAGCAGTGTACTTGACGCGTTAGAATTAGTTTTTGCTTTAGATAATATCAACAGTTCAGATAGAGAGACTCGATTACTAGGTATTGAGAATTTAAAACAAAAAACCAGCTTTAAAGCAGTAAGCCGACTTCAAGCATTATTAGACAAAGACAGTGAGGGGCAGTTTGTTGAACCCGATAAAGAAATACGAAAACAAGCTAAATCTGCATTAGTAAAAATACAATCTCGCTTGAATACTTATGAAGTTGCACAAACGGTTTTTTTTGGATTGAGCTTAGGTGCAGTCCTTGTTCTCGCCGCAATAGGACTAGCCATCACTTTTGGTGTAATGGGTGTTATCAATATGGCACATGGCGAAATGATGATGTTAGGAGCATACACAACTTATGTGATGCAGCAGATTATGCCAAATAATATTAGCCTGGCACTTATATTAGCAATTCCCGCAGCCTTTATGGTTTCTGGCATTGTAGGGATAGGCATTGAACGTGGAATTATTCGACATTTATATGGACGACCATTAGAAACCTTATTAGCCACTTTTGGTGTGAGCCTGGTTTTACAACAAGCAGTACGCTCAATTTTTTCACCTTTAAACCGAAGTGTCATTACCCCTGAATTTATGAGTGGATCATGGCAAATTAATGATTTTTTAGCTTTCACATGGAACCGTTTATATATTTTATTCTTCTGTTTATTAGTCTTCACCTGTTTATTACAAATTTTAAAACGGACTAAGTTAGGCTTGGAAGTACGTGCGGTTTCTCAAAATCGAAATATGGCAAAAGCGATGGGGATTCCGACTGACCGAGTAGATGCCATGACTTTTGGCTTAGGCTCTGGTATTGCTGGGGTGGCCGGTGTGGCACTAAGCCAAATCACCAATGTCGGGCCAAACTTAGGACAGGCTTATATTGTCGATTCATTTATGGTGGTTGTATTTGGTGGTGTAGGTAATTTATGGGGTACTTTAGTGGCTGGATTTTCCTTAGGGATTGCCAACAAAGTATTAGAGCCTTTTGCAGGTGCCGTGTTAGCAAAGATTTTAGTCTTAGTCTTTATTATTTTATTTATTCAGAAACGTCCGCGTGGTTTATTTCCACAAAAAGGCCGTGCAGCGGAGTCATAAGATGTTACTGAAATATTTTGCAAACGAAAAAGAAAGTGCCTTCATATTAATGATCTTAGCTTCGGTGACTTTGATTATTCCGACTTGTAATTTAATTTTCTCGGCAGGGTCAGTTTTTTATTTTTCAGCCTATACAGTGTCACTCATTGGAAAGTACTTAACTTTTGCTTTATTAGCCTTATCACTGGATTTAGTCTGGGGATATTGCGGTATTTTAGTATTAGGCCAAGGTGCTTTTTTTGCCTTGGGTGGATATGCTATGGGCATGTACCTAATGCGTCAGATTGGTGACAGAGGGGTTTATGGTAACCCGGATTTGCCTGACTTTATGGTGTTCTTAAACTGGAAGGAGTTACCATGGTATTGGAGTGGTTTTGAATCGTTCCCCTTTGCCATATTAATGGTGATGGTTGCTCCCGCTTTATTGGCCTTTGTGTTCGGTTGGTTAACCTTCCGATCACGCGTAACAGGGGTTTATCTATCTATTATAAGCCAAGCGTTAACCTATGCTCTATTACTGGCATTCTTTAGAAATGAAATGGGCTTTGGTGGAAATAATGGTTTAACTGATTTTAAAGATATTCTAGGTTTTAGTTTACAATCTGACTCGGTGAGAGCCATTCTGTTAATGAGTTCAGGAATGATTTTAATTGCTGCTTTTTTAGTCTGTCGCTGGTTGGTAAAAACACGGTTAGGACGAGTCGTTACTGCCGTACGAGATCATGAATCACGGGTTCGCTTTTTAGGTTATCGTGTGGAAATGTTTAAATTGTGGATCTTTGTTTTTTCAGCTATTTTAGCAGGGTTGGCCGGTGCGCTCTATGTTCCGCAAGTCGGCATTATTAATCCGAGTGAATTTTCACCGCTGATCTCTTTAGAAATTGTCGTATGGGTTGCCGTTGGTGGACGTGGAACACTCTATGGCGCCATTATCGGTGCAATTATTGTCAATTATGGTAAAACAGTATTGACTGGATTACTCCCTGAAGTTTGGCTATTTACTTTAGGTGCAGTGTTTATTTTAGTCACCATCTACATGCCTGATGGATTGGTCGGAATATGGAAACGCAAATGGGGGGGAGCTAAGCCATGAGTAATACAGATAAACCAATGCTAGATCGCTATCAAACTTTTAATTTTGTTAATACTCATCCGGTTATTAAAGGTAATGTCGATGTTAGTCATGGCACAGTGTTATACATGGAAGATGTCAGTGTTAGTTTTGATGGCTTTAAGGCATTAAACAACTTATCACTTTATATAAATGATGGTGAATTGCGCTGTTTAATTGGGCCTAATGGCGCTGGAAAAACCACATTAATGGATGTTATTACGGGTAAAACAAAACCTGATAGTGGCTCTGTCTATTTTGGGCAAACTATTGACTTATTAAAGATGGATGAATCATCTATTGCACAAGCCGGTATTTGCCGAAAATTTCAAAAACCTAGCGTCTTTGAGAATTTAACGGTATTTGAAAATCTAGAAATTTCCTTAAAAGCTGATAAAGGCGCTTGGAATACCTTATTTGCTACATTGAATGGTGAGCAACTCGATAGAATAGATGAAGTACTTGAAATAATAGGGATGCAAGAGTTACGTTTTCAGCCTGCGGGTATTTTGTCTCATGGGCAAAAGCAATGGCTAGAAATTGGTATGTTATTGATGCAAGAACCCAGAGTCATGCTTGTTGATGAACCTGTTGCGGGGATGACACACCAAGAAATTGATCGAACAGCTGAATTATTATTATCGTTACAAGGAAAACATTCAGTCATTGTAGTCGAGCATGACATGGCTTTCGTCCGTTCAATTGCTAAAAAAGTCACCGTTTTACATGAAGGTTCTGTATTAATGGAAGGCTCCATGGATGAGGTTCAAAATGATCCTCGTGTTATTCAAGTCTATTTGGGGGAATAATGTTACAAATTTCAGCAATAGATCAATATTACGGTGAAAGCCATACTTTATGGGAATTAAATCTTAATGTTCCTAAAGGAGCATGCATGTGTTTAATGGGACGAAATGGTGTTGGCAAAACTACGTTATTAAAAAGTGTGATGGGTTTAATACCGGTACGCGAGGGTACTATTAAAATAGATGGGCAAGATATAACTTCAGCAAAAGCAGAGTTAAGGGCTGAATTAGGTATTGGGTATGTGCCACAAGGACGAGAAATTTTCCCTTTATTAACGGTTGAAGAGAATCTAAAAATAGGATTACGAGCAGCCAATAAAATGGGTATTAAAAAAGTACCAGAGCAAATATATGAGATATTCCCTGTCTTAAAACAAATGCTTAATCGTCGGGGAGGCGATTTATCAGGCGGACAACAACAGCAACTAGCTATTGGTCGAGCTTTAGTATTAAACCCAAAACTTTTAATTTTAGATGAACCTACCGAAGGTATTCAACCCAATATTGTGAGTGAAATTGGCGATGTAATTATTCGTCTGAATAGAAGGGAGATTCACGAATCTATTTCTGCAATTAATAAAGAAATGGGGGTAACTGTTTTATTAGTGGAACAAAAACTCCCCTTTGCACGAAAAGTCGCTGATCAATTTTGTATTTTAGAACGCGGACGAAATGTTGCCACAGGATTAATGCCAGAATTATCAGATGAAATAATTAAAAAGTTTTTAACCGTATAATAATTTAAGAAGAGTCGCGACTAAAGAGTCTCTCCTACTTTTTTAACATCCAATTTAATGTTTGATTTAGCGCTATTGATGTATTTTAGAATATGGATAATAAGTTGAATAGTGCTGATTCAAGTTGGAAGGCCGAATTAACACTGGGCTTCACAGAAGGTAAAACCAAAACTCTACTTTCTGAGCGCAGCCATAAAGGGCCATTAACTGTTCAACGCCCTTTTTATCCAGAAGGTGAATGTTGCCATGTTTATATTTTACATCCACCAGGAGGCGTTGTTTCAGGAGACCAATTATCCATTAATATAATGATTGAAAACCAAGCTAAAGCTTTAATTACAACACCAGGGGCTTCAAAATTTTATCGCAGTGCAGGTAAACAAGCGTATCAAAAAATAGCATTAACGATTAAAGAAGGTGCAACATTTGAATGGTTACCACAAGAAACCATCCTCTTTGAAGGGGCTAAACTAGTCTCTGACATACGAATTAATTTGGTAGATAATGCGCGTTTTATTGCGTGGGAAATTTTAGTATTAGGTCGCCCCGAAGCAGGTGAAGGCTTTGACCAAGGTGCAGCTTTTTTAAATTGGAAAATTAAGAAAAACGGTAACCCTTTGTTCTTAGAAAGAATGTGTTTAGATTCAAAAGCCTTTAACGCCCGCTGGGGACTTGATAATTGCGCCTGCTGTGGGTCTTTATTTGCTTATGGCGCATCGATAGAAAATTTAGAAGCGGTTAGAGCTTTAATTGCTGATACACCCAGGCAAGGTGTGACTCTGATTGATGATTTATTAATCTGCCGTGCAAGTGCAGAAAAAACGCAACCAGTGCGTCAGTTTTTTGAAAGTGTACGCCAACTTATTCGTAATGATATAGTGCAACAACAACCCTACACACCAAGAATTTGGGCAACCTAATCAGATAGGTACATTATGCAACTCTCTCCACGTGAAAAAGACAAACTATTAATTTTTACTGCGGGTATGTTAGCAGAAAGACGAAAGGCTAGAGGCCTTACATTAAACCATCCAGAAGCGATTGCATTTATTTCTGCGGCTGTGATGGAAGGTGCACGTGATGGTCAAACTGTAGCTGAACTCATGTCATACGGTAGGACTTTACTCAATCGAGAAGATGTGATGGATGGCATTTGTGAAATGCTACACGATGTTCAAGTTGAAGCCACTTTCCCTGATGGAACCAAACTGGTCACTATCCACAATCCAATTGAATAGAGAGGGAGTATCATGATTCCAGGTGAAATTATAGTCACTGAAGGTGAGATAGAATTAAATGCAGGTCTTATTGCGATAACCGTTATTGTTGCTAATACAGGTGATCGTCCAATTCAAGTGGGTTCTCATTATCATTTTTATGAAACAAATCCTGCATTGACTTTTGATCGTGAAAAAACCAAAGGCTATCGCCCTGATATTGCCGCAGGCACAGCCATTCGGTTTGAACCCGGTCAAGAACGGAAAATACAGTTGGTGCCTTATGCAGGTTCACGCCATGTTTACGGATTCCGTCAAGATATTATGGGTAGTTTAGAGGATAAAGCATGAGTAAAATTAGTCGTCAGGCTTATGCCGAAATGTTTGGGCCAACGGTAGGTGACCGCATACGCTTGGCAGACAGTGAACTATTTCTTGAAGTAGAACAAGACCTAACTAAATACGGTGATGAAGTAAAATTTGGTGGAGGTAAAGTCATTCGTGATGGCATGGGGCAAAGCCAATGTGATTCAACTATATCAATGGACTTAGTGATTACTAATGCCTTAATTGTTGATCACTGGGGCATTATTAAAGCAGATGTAGGAATCAAAGAAGGACGTATTGCCTTGATTGGTAAAGCGGGTAATCCCGATACGCAGCAAGGAGTCAATATCACCATTGGTCCCGGTACGGAAATTATTGCGGGTGAAGGTAAAATTTTAACGGCAGGTGGTGTAGATGCGCATATTCATTTTATCTGCCCACAACAAATTGAAGAAGCTTTAATGTCTGGTATCACTACCATGTTAGGAGGAGGTACTGGTCCAGCAACGGGAACAAATGCAACCACGTGTACTCCTGGACCATGGAATCTGCATAGAATGCTGCAATCTCTAGACACCTTTCCGATGAATTTTGGCTTAATGGGTAAAGGCAATGCAAGTTTACCCAAGGCTTTAGACGAACAAGTTAAAGCAGGTGCCATGGGATTAAAGTTACATGAAGATTGGGGAACAACGCCGGCTTCTATTGATAATTGTTTATCAGTAGCCGAACGTTACGATGTGCAGGTAGCTATCCATACAGATACTTTAAATGAGTCGGGATTTGTTGAAGATACTTTAGCTGCTTTTAAAGACCGTACCATTCATACTTTTCATACCGAAGGTGCCGGTGGTGGACATGCACCAGACATTATCAAAGCCTGTGGTTTTGCCAATGTGTTACCCTCCTCTACCAACCCTACTCGACCTTATACCGTTAACACAGTTGATGAACATTTAGATATGCTCATGGTGTGTCACCATCTAGACCCAAATATTGCTGAAGATGTAGCGTTTGCAGAGTCGCGTATTCGTAGAGAGACTATTGCAGCGGAAGATATTTTGCATGATTTGGGTGCTTTCTCAATGATCGCTTCAGATTCTCAAGCTATGGGGCGAGTGGGTGAAGTCATCATTCGTACATGGCAAACAGCACATAAAATGAAAGTCCAACGTGGTAGTCTTCCAGAGGATTCTGCTCAAAACGATAATTTTAGAATTAAACGTTATATTGCTAAATATACAATAAACCCAGCGATTAGCCATGGTATAGCACATGAAGTCGGTTCTTTAGAAAAAGGAAAGTTAGCTGATTTAGTCTTATGGGATCCCGCTTTTTTTGGAGTAAAACCTAATCTTATTTTAAAAGGCGGGATGATTGCAGCTGCACCTATGGGAGATCCAAATGCATCTATTCCCACCCCTCAACCCGTACATTATCGTTCTATGTTTGGATCCTATGGAAATGCTTGTCATGCAACATCTATGCTATTTTTACCTAAGATAGCGATAGAAGATGACTTACCCTCAAAAATAAATTTAAATTCAAAAATAGGTCTGGTTTCTAATACCCGTACTATTGGTAAAAAAGATATGATTCATAACTTTTATCAACCCAATATTGAAGTCGATCCTCAATTGTATACAGTCAAAGCAGATGGTGTTTTATTAACCTGCGAACCCGCTGAAAGCTTGCCATTTTCTCAACGGTACTTTTTATTTTAAGCATGATTAAATTAACTGAAATAGCAGCAGCGGATGCAATGGTCAACGATACCTTAACCCTCCCTTTTGACTTGCGTCAGAAAAGTAGATTTTCTGCCAATACAGATAAAGGTAAAGAAGTCGGTTTATTTTTTTCTCGCGGACAAATGTTTCGTTCAGGCGTTGTTTTAACTGGTAAAGATGGACTTAATGTACAAATTAAAGCCGCCAATGAATCTGTTTCTGTGATGCGAAATAAGGATCCACTGAAATTTTCCAAGGCTTGTTACCATTTAGGAAATCGTCATGTTTCTTTACAGATTTTAGATGCTGAATTACGTTTTTTGAGTGATCATGTATTAGACCGTATGTTAGAAGGTTTAGGCTTATCTGTTGAACATGAAATGTTACCGTTTGAACCAGAAGCTGGCGCCTATCATACCCATGATCACTGATTTAGCACTGATGCACTTACTTCAATTAGTAAGCCCAAGTTTGCCTATTGGTATGTACAGTTATTCACAAGGGTTAGAACATGCGGTTGAAGATGGTTGGATAACCAATTCAACAGAGGCAAGTGAATGGATAACTGGCATACTTGAAAATAGCATTTTACATGTTGATTTACCTATATTTTCACGGCTTTTTGATGCTTGGGAACAGCAAGAGAGCGAGTCAATTGAAACATGGAGTGCAACGTTACTTGCTTACCGTGAAACATCAGAGCTTAGGGCTGAAGATAGGCAAACGGGACAAGCGTTGGCAAGGTTATTAGTTGGAATGAAGTTTGACGAAGTAGCTGTCTGGCAACGCAAACTGAACATCACTCAAGCGACTATGTTTACCTTCGCAGCCGTTAAGTGGAATATTCCAAAACAAGCGGCTTTAGCTGGTTTTTTATGGAGTTGGTTAGAAAACCAAATACTTTGTGCCGTTAAACTAGTCCCTTTAGGACAAGTTTCTGGACAGAATTTAGCGCATGAATTATCAAAAAAAATCCCCGAGCTATTGGAACAGGGATTGGCGCTAAAAAACCACGAGATTGGTGGGAGTGTCTTTGGCCTAGCTTTAGCTAGTAGTCGTCATGAAATGCAGTATTCAAGATTGTTTCGTTCGTAGAGAGATTTAATGTCTAAAAAAAATGTGTTAAGAATAGGAATTGGTGGTCCAGTGGGGTCAGGTAAAACAGCTTTAGTCGATGCACTTTGTAAGCGTATGCGGAATAAGTTTCAGATAGGTGTGGTAACTAATGATATTTACACACGTGAAGATCAAGAGTTTCTTATTCGTAGTCAAGCTTTACCCATAGAACGTATTATAGGTGTTGAAACAGGCGGTTGCCCTCATACTGCTATTCGTGAAGATGCGTCTATGAATCTAGCTGCAATAGATGATTTATGTGAACAGTTTGATGATTTAGATTTTATATTAGTTGAAAGTGGAGGCGATAACTTAAGTGCCACATTTAGTCCAGAATTAGCAGATTTAACTATTTATGTGATTGATGTTTCAGCGGGTGATAAAATCCCGCGTAAAGGCGGACCCGGAATCACGCGTTCAGATTTATTAGTGATTAATAAAATTGATTTAGCTCCCTATGTTGGTGCATCTTTAGACGTGATGGATCAGGATGCTAAGAAGATGCGGAAGCAAAAGCCTTTTGTATTTAGCAACCTAAAAACGGGCAAAGGACTTACCAGTATTGAAGAGTTTATTATTAAACAGGGCATGTTAACGACTATTTTTTAGCTAACAAAGAAACCGGTAAAACTTCACAACGCATCAAAAAATATCACCTCCAAGGCTGCTCTTCTTTGGCAAAAGGGCTGGCCTTGGTCATCATAAGCAGATTATTTCAGGAATATTTTTCTTTCCTCTAAAACTTATCGACTAAAAAGTAGCAACACAGAACAACATACAAAATGAGATAAATTATTAAGTGTCATTTATTTGTAGGTAAATTGTGACTAAATGTAAAGAAAAAAGGTCAATTGATGCAATATCACACTACCTGCTTACCAGATAAAAATCAATAAAAACAGTTGATTATATTGATTTTTTAGGGCACTGCCATTATACTTTCTAGCATTACCTTGATTTCTTTAAGGAACCTCTGATTAAGT
>JAGLDH010000170.1 GCA_023145835.1 Methylococcales bacterium | reverse complement strand
AAAATAATTGGACTTGATCAGAGATTCCTTAACTAAACCCTCACAAATTTATTATCAATTTATGACTATAGTTAACTCCCCTTTAAGTCATCCAGCCGAAAATAATTTCCCTTTACAGAGTAAAGTTTATAGATTCTTGTAAAACCCTGATAAATTAGATTTAGCTTGATTGTTGGCTTACCTGGAAATTATTGCTATTTAAAAAAGGAAAAAGTTTATGAAATATTTATACAAAAAAATAATATTGATCACTTTTATTATAATGACTGTGAACATTGCAAATGCAGCTGATGAAATATTTTCTCACACCGTTTTGACACTACCAGACAACCCTAGAAATGAAGAGCCCTGGAACCAAGTGATCAATAATCAAAAAGACTGGGAATCATTTTTTTATGCACAAACAGCACATATCACTTATCCAGAGGGGGAAGCACCTATTGCTGAAAAATTCGACTTTGAAAAATATCAGATTCTAGCGAGTGGGTTAGGTGCCAGATCAACAGGAGGTCATTCATTAGTCGTAAAAGGTGTAATGGAGCTTAATAATGTCATAGATATACAAGTTCTTGAAATTAGTCCTGGTACAAACTGCATGGTCACGACTGCATTTACTTATCCATCAGCTACCATTTTAGTTAAAAAAACAGACAAACCTTTTCAGTTTACTGTTACTCAGCTTGTGACACAGTGTTTGGAGTAGTCTAAAGTATACCTATCTTTAGCAACATGTAAGGCGGAATACGCTCTACTTTTCCGCCTTTAAACCATGTATTTGTTAGATAAAAATTTCTTTAACCTAACATTATTTCTTCCCCTTGTAACTTTTTACAACTTTAAAATTCTTTTCTTTATCAAATGAGACAACTTGATAAGGGTCTTGTCTTCCCCCCATATCCATACCCGGTGTTCCTACAGGCATTCCTGGTACAGAGATACCAATGACTTTAGGCTTATTGTTGATCATCTTCATTATATCTGCTGCTGGTACATGGCCTTCTACGACATAACCATCTACTAATGCTGTATGACAAGATGCCATTTCAATAGGTACTCCGTATTTGTCTTTTATAACCTGAACATCATCTATTACAATATCTTTGACTACGAACTGTTTGTCTTTTAAATGTTCTATCCATTTACCACAACATCCACACGTTGGACTCCGATAAACTTCTATCTCAATAGGTTTAGCTGTCGCTACTTTTTCATTCGCTTTTAAACTAAAACTTAAATTCATCAGGACAAAAAATATGCCCAATATAATTTTATTCATCATTCCTTCCTTTTTTACTGTTTATTATATTTATTACCCAAACATTATACTTCGTGCAGTCGAAGATGTAGATTTTAATACTGAAAGAACAACCCAGTAAAGCCTTATATCTAGACTAAACACCCCTCCCCCTTCCCTTTTGCACAATAAATCCATCTATGTAGTCTTGTGTAATACAAATGCTCGTCTACTCTTAAATTAATATAACAGTTAGTGAATAAAATTGGTGTTACATCTATCAATAATCTAGAATATTAATACCAAACAAACTGCATCAATAGTGATTATTTTATAATTTATACTCATTCTGAGGGTACAACAACCATGCAAGCATCACTTGAAAAAATTGAACATTTCATATCTGGTTTAAAGCGTCGGAACCCAGGAGAGCATGAATTTCATCAAGCTGTTTATGAAGTGGCAGCCTCAATCCTTCCCTTCATCGAAGATAAACCTATTTATCAAAAAATGCAGATTATGGAACGACTTTCTGAACCCGACCGAATTATTATCTTTCGTGTTTGTTGGGAGGATGATGAAGGTAATATTCGTACTCAACGTGGTTATCGAGTCCAACATAATAACTCTATTGGTCCTTATAAAGGCGGACTTCGCTTTCACCCCAATGTGACCCTTAGTATTCTAAAATTCCTTGCCTTTGAACAAACGTTTAAAAATAGTTTGACTGGACTTCCAATGGGAGGAGCTAAAGGTGGCTCTGACTTTAATCCTAAAGGAAAATCATCAGGTGAAGTCATGCGTTTTTGTCAGTCTTTCATGACTGAACTTTCTCGACATATTGGTGCAAACAAAGATGTTCCTGCTGGTGATATTGGAGTGGGAGCACGAGAAATCGGTTATCTATTTGGACAACATAAACGATTGACTAATGAATTTACAGGCATTCTTACAGGAAAAGGCATGGAATTTGGTGGCAGCCCAATACGAACAGAGGCAACAGGCTATGGCGCTGTTTATATGATGGAAGAAATGCTCATTCTTAAAGCTGATAGCATTGAAGGTAAAACCTGCTTAATTTCTGGTTCGGGCAATGTTGCCCAGTATGCAGCTGAAAAATGCATTCAGCTTGGAGCTAAAGTACTGACTTTTTCTGATTCCTCCGGTTTTATTTATGATCCCAATGGAATTGATAAAGACAAACTAGCTTATATTGTTGACTTAAAAAACAATAAACGAGGAAGAATTTCTGAATATGCAAATGAATTTGGTGTGGAATTTTATGAAGGACAGCGCCCCTGGAGTATTCCAGGTGATTTAGTTTTCCCATGTGCAACACAAAATGAAATCAGTCCGGAAGAAGCAGAAACACTGATTAAAAACGGCTGTATAGCTATCTCAGAAGGTGCCAATATGCCGACTGAGTTAGGGGGTATTAGGGCATTCCAAAAAGCAAAAATTCTCTTTGCCCCAAGCAAAGCAGCAAATGCGGGGGGAGTTGCAGTTTCTGGGCTTGAAATGAGCCAAAACAGTGCTCGAATCACTTGGAAAGAAGAAGAGTTACAAAAATTATTACGAGATATTATGCAAAAAATTCATAATAACTGTGCAGAGTACGGTCGTGAAAGTGATGGATATATCAATTATCTAAAAGGAGCTAATATTGCCGGCTTTACCAAAGTTGCAGATGCTATGTTAGCTTATGGAGTGTTATGAATAAGACATTATCTATGCCTTATTATTAAACTATCCTTAATGATGTAAGGATTAAAAATATTAGCTGACACGTGTAAAAATTAGTCGCAACCAATTAATAGAGGTGCCCTTATATTGAACTGCAACCATCTACCTTAACCTTGCTAGTCGACAAATCATTTTTCATAGAATACAGCTGCATCACGTCCTACCATAATTGGATGTCTTTTCCGGCTCTTTTGCAAAATGCATGAGGACGTTCCTCCACACTTTCTCACATTATAAGTTTATTTGAGATACAACCAAATAAACTAAGCTACTAAACATCATTGCTATAGGTAACGTAATTAACCATGAAAGAATAATACGATGAATAACATTAGAATTACTTTTCTTACTAATTAAACCAATACCAAAAATTGCTCCAACTGATACATGGGTTGTTGAAACAGGAACACCGAATTTACTTGCAATAATAACTAAAAAACTCATCAGTGTTCCCATATCATT
>JAGLDH010000017.1 GCA_023145835.1 Methylococcales bacterium | reverse complement strand
TTGCAATTGCCGTCGGCTAGTGGTTATAATCATTCAAACAATGAATGAAGTAGGTTCTCCTACAGAGGACTTTTACCTCATAAATTCCAATTATTCCAATTATTAAACAAGATACCAACTTAAAGTAAAATACCAAGGAGCCTTAGAACGTAAAACATAATTTTCCTCTACACAAACCCCTTTACTTAAATAATATCTATGACAACACTAATAACGGGTGCAACTGGACATTTAGGTTCAAATTTAGTTCGTGTACTGTTAGCAAAAGGAGAAAAAGTTCGTGTACTCTTGCTTCAGAAAAATAATAACACCGAAATTGAAGGGCTAGATGTTGAACATGCCTACGGTGACTTAAGAGATAAAAAATCACTTATTGAAGCTGTCAAAGGGTGTGATTATGTATATCACTTGGCTGCATTTGTCAGTATACGTGATGGTGCTCGAAAAGAGCTTTATGACGTAAATGTACTGGGAACACGTTATTTAATGCAAGCCTGCCGTCAAGAGGGTGTCAAACGGGTGGTCCATTGTAGTTCATTTGGCGCTGTAGGTAATAACCCTGATGGTGCATCAAATGAAAAATGGACAACCAGTCCCTATGACATGACCTCAGACTATGAAATTTCTAAAACCTTTGCTGAATTAGAAGTCTATAAAGAAGTTGTTCGTGGTTTACCTGTTGTTATCGTAATCCCAAGTGGTATTGTAGGGCCTTGGGATTTTCAACCTTCATTACTAGGTAAAACAATTATCGAGTTTGCACAGGGAAAAATGCTTGCTTCCGTGAAAGGCGGTTTTGACTTTTCCCCTGTTCAAGATGTTGTGCAAGGTCATCTCTTAGCTATGGAAAAGGGTGTAATTGGTGAACGTTATTTGCTCACAGGGGAACACCACCACCTGAGTGAAACGCTCGACTGGTTAGAAGAATTCACAGGCGTCAATAAGCCCAAGTTAGTTATTCCTACTTTCTTATTGCAAAATATTGCCATTGTAAAAGACTGGGTCGAGCGAAAGTTTTTCCCAAATGTCTATCCACGCTTTAACTATCACTCTATTCGGCTATTAAATTGTGGCAAGTATGGGAGTCAAGATCGAGCAATTAAAGAGCTTGGTTTAAAACCGACTCCAGTTAAAGAAGCTTACCGTGACGCAGTGTTTTGGTTTAAAGAGCATGGGTATATTAAATAACTCCCTTCATTGCCACTCTACTTTAGAAGAATCAAGCATGACACTATTTGATTTGGCTCTCAGTACACACTACTATTAAATTAATAAACAAAAGTGTTCTGGTCTAATGAAACAGGGCGCTCATGCCATATTGAGAGCCTGGAACAGTAGTGGTTATACACAGAAAAATATTGCTGATTACTTTTCAATTCATTATAGTCGAGTTAGTAAAATAATTAAAAAAGCAAAACTTGACCCCCCCCCCCTTATTTGTTAAATTTAACGGAGCTTTATCATGACAAAGTTACAGAGGTTAATAGCCTACTCTACAGCACTACTGTGCTTTAGTCCAAGTCAAACATGGGCGGCCGAATGTGCGACGGCTGATAGCAGTCTCAATATTCATCTTGCCTGCTTAAAAGTTGGCCAAGAATCTTATCAAGTCAACCTAACTCCCTCGGTAATTGCCCCGACTGCTTGGGAAGTTAAAGACTTTACAGGAGCAACCACAGTAGTTGGTTGCGATAATGCAAGCCCTGAGCTTAATTTCCAAGTATCGTGCTTAAACTATCAAGGCAAATCTTATAAAGTTGACTTTTTATCCAAATTTACTCCTTCGGCAAATTTAGGTGTTTATTGGCAATTAGGGGGTGTTGTTGAAACGACAAGTGGGGCTGCTGCAAGAGAGCCTGGGTGGAGTAGTTTTACCCACCCGTGTAATGAAAACCAAACCGATGCTTTATGGTGGGATAGTGATGATAAAACTGTTTGGGTAGGTTGCGGTACTGGCTCAACTGGTCGCGGCTTGTGGAAAAGTCCTGATGGAGGAGAAAGCTGGGGACAAGTTGCTGGCTTTATGGAAACATGGCGAGTGAATGGGATTCGTCGAGCGGCAGACAATCGTTTGTACGTTTCCGGCACTGACACGAGTAGTAAAAATATTGTAGTGAGTTTTGATACGACTGTACCAGTGCTTGATGGACGTCTAGAGCTGAAACGCACTAATAAAATCACCCTAAGTTTTACTGCTGAACATATTTTGGTGGATGATGCCGGCAATGCCTTTACCGATTCTTTAACAGGTGCAGGTTCCGCCTATCGTAAAGCTGGAGCTGATGGATGGACAGGGATTAATTCAGGTTGGACTAGTGATGGCTCGTCTCATCAAATTTTAGACATGGTATTATTTAATAATAAAATTTATGGTGTTGGAAGCAGCATTGCCAAACCTCCAGTCGTCTTTTTGCCCGCTAAAAACGCCAGTGACTTTTATAAAATGACTCCAGTAGACTTGTCAAAAAGTGATGAGTTAAGCACTATCATTGGGGAGATGTGGGGTGTGACAGTAGTAGATAAGCAGCGCGTGGTTGCCGTAGGTATTAATCAAAACCGTAATGTAGGTTTGGTTTTTGCATCTAGAAGTAACCCTTATGATGCTAAAGATTATCATAAATTTGATGTCTCAACTATTGTGCCTAATACCTCTTCATGGATGCGAGGAGTTTGCTCTCAAGGTAATAATGTGGTTGCCGTTGGCGAAAAGCAACCGCTTAAAATAGGGTCTGGCCTAGTCCTATTGTCAACGGATGGTGGTATTAGCTTCAAAAACATTACAGATAGCAACATTAAAGCGACAACTGTCAGTCGTTGTCAGTTCCTAAATGATGGTCGAGTTGCGGTTGCAGGTTCAGGCGGTTATGTGGGTATTTATACGCCTTAAAAAGCATTAATGATTTTAGTGTGGAGTGCTGTCATAATTGGTTTAAAATACATCAATTAGGCGGTGCTCCGCATTGACAACTGGAGCTGAGAAGTTAGGTCGCATTGCACCCTTCATATCTCCTACAGAAGTTGTTTCGGACACTTTCTTAAATGCTACACCCCAGCCAAATTCCCCTTAATCTCCAACCAGATTTTCCGAAAAATCATGCTGATCTTTGTTTACTATCGCAGTCAATTTATCAACTGATTCACAAATGGCGAGGGCAAATATATCGTATAACAAATCGGTGAATGCTTGCTTATCATTGCTTTTTATAAGATTAATTGATTGTGAATCATGGTGTTGAAGCTGTTTGGACAGAATTTCACTGCTATGATTCACAATCACAAAGGGGGCAGGAGGTAAGTCTTGTTTTTTGCCATCCTCATCTCTATACTTATTACATTCCCCTCGCTGAAAATCAAGGAAACGGAGCGACAGCGAAGTGATGATTTTTAGT
>JAGLDH010000169.1 GCA_023145835.1 Methylococcales bacterium | reverse complement strand
TTCCAATTATTGATGAGCAGCATAGAGGAATAGTTGCTACCTTAAATTCATTACATTATTTTATTCAACAGGGTTATGGGCTTGAGGCTCTACAACCAACCTTGCAGATTATTGGGCAATATATTGGGTTCCACCTAAAAACCGAAGAAAATATTTTAAACAAATGTAATTATCTAAATATTGATAAAAATTCAGATATGCAGAAAGAAATATATTGCAATTTTAAAAAGATAGCGAAAGAGGCTACTGCTTATAAAGACCCAGAATTATTGCTAAAATTTATTAAAAATTGGTGGCTTAATCATATTAAAGAAGAGCATAAAGAATATAGTAAGTATTTAAAAGACTATTCCAATTAATTTAATAAAGTTGTCTCACAGTCTTCTAACCATTGCTTCCAGTTGATGATATGGACTCCTCTTCTTTCTGCGTTGTCTAATGTGACGAATATCATGGAGCCAACTTGAAATAACAAAAGGAAAGCAAAACTAGATAGCTATCGAGATTTTTATAACTTGGTTTTCATCCATGACCCATCAGGTTGAGCCATGAATGAATAGCGATCTAGAATGATATACAACTATCGACTGATAGTCACTTGATACGTGTCTCTATTGTAATAATGGTCAGTCGATCGCCGAGTGCCTCCATCATAATAAAGATAGTTTTCAGGGTTACCATAATCACTCCAGAATAAAACTCTAGTTCCATCTGGGCTTACATTAACAAAGGCATTTTCGGCATAATAATATTTATTCCCAACTTGCCCATTATGAGAATCACTACCTCGCTGATGGACTTGAGCATAACGTTTAACCTCTTTAGAGCCATCTAATCGAACAGAAAAAACATCTCGATAATTCTTTTCATTAGTACTGATATAACACCAACCCAAGTGTTTATAGTTACGACACGAAACATGTCCCCCTCCATGATTACTATCAAGCAATTGTTTTCTTATTTGATTTTTTAAAATGTAACCAAAAATACCGGCTCCACCTCTTTCAAGTTGTACATAGATCTCATCACCATTTTCATCAATACCAATATCGCCATGCCCTGCTCTATTAGTAAAGTTAGGTTGTATCTCCTGAAATGTATTTGCATCATACAAATCTACGTTGTCATTTGCAGTCACAAGGATATATTTGCCGCTTGGAGAAACACTAATCCAATCAAACTCACCAGACGTGTACCTTAATTCCTTTTTCTCCCCTACTTTACGTTGATTTTGAATATCAAGTAAAACAGCAAATATTTTATTTCCTTTAGTTGCCGATAGAACAACAAAGTGGTCATTATGATCAATATTTCCTTCGTTGTGGCCTAGGGTAAAGGAACCCACCGTTGCCACATCCCCAAAGTAATAAATAACCGATTCATCTAGAGTAGATCGGTCATTAGAAAGCGTTAATTTATAAAACTTATTGTTACCACTCATGACAAAGAGTACATTAGAGTTTTTCTTTGACCATCGAATGCCAGAAGATCCTGATCGAGGACGTCTCATTATGCCATCAACCTCTCCTCCTGTTTTTCCTTTTGTAAGAGGAATTTCTCGTAATGTTTCTGCATCATAAATACGTCGATCTATTCTGAGTAAACTCATATCGTTATTCCATGCGGTTCCTTGCTTAGGGTAAGGGTGAGAGTTACCATTTTTCTGATCATTTTCTCTGTTGGTTAAACGTGTAACCGTTCTTACCACCTCATTATCAAAAGCAGTGTCCTGATAGCTAGAAAACTTTTGAGTAGGTCTATTGACTTGTACTTCATTAATTGGATCAAAAATAGTACTGGGAGGATAGACTTTTCTTTCAATATCAATACCAATATTAAAAGAAACACTATTTTCAACCGCATAAGTATTATTTAAAAAGAACCTGGCAACATATTTTCCTACGGGTAACGGTAATTCATTTTGTTTGTTTGCCAAACGATTGTCTGAAAATTTATACCAAACCCCTGGGTCAACTTGTGTTTGTGAATTTTCACTAACCCAACGCCAGGCAATAACATTTGCCCAGTCAGTATTAGTCCCGTCACGATAAATACCAATCCAGTCTTCAGCGTTATGGGGTGCATTTTTAAGCTCTATCCACACAGGCTCATTTATTTGATAGTGAGATTTGTAACTAATGAGCTCACTAGCAAATACAGCGTTAATAAAGAATACAGATGCTAATAATACGAGGCGTATTACGTTGTTCATTATTTCTCCTTATTGTTTAATAATTAGTAGATTAGTCATATAAAATAGTCATTCCAGTATATACTCAGCACTAAAATTTTATCCGCTTTTTCAGTCAGAAAAGGAGAAAAAACTTTAGTTCTTTCTCTGTTAGTATTTCTTAATTAACAAATACGTCTAGAATATTCTTAATTCCAATTTTAGAAGTCAGACGAATTTCTATGCTTTCTGTGTTTAATATTTTGTGATAACAATAAGAGAGATTAGACTAGTACATTGATTATCTTATTTAAACAATAAACTAGAGATCCTTTTCCTTAAAAATTTGGAGCTATAAATGAAGTGTCATGAAGTTGATTATGAAATATTCGGTGATGATATGCAAATTGTAGAGGTGGAGCTTGACCCCTCTGAAACCGTTATTGCAGAAGCGGGAGCGATGAATTACCTAGAAGATGGGATTTCATTTGAGACAAAGATGGGCGATGGTTCAAAACCCGTCGGAGGCATCCTTGATTCATTAATGCATGTTGGTAAAAGAGTACTGACAGGTGAATCTATTTTCATGACTCATTTTACTAATATTGGTACAGGAAAAAAACGAGTTGCCTTTGCAGCCCCCTACCCTGGTAAGATTATCCCCATTAACATGGCAAAGATAGGTGAAGAGTTAATTTGTCAAAAAGATGCCTTCCTTTGCGCTGCATTAGGGACTGAAATTACTATTTCCTTTCAACGCAAACTGGGAACAGGTTTTTTTGGTGGAGAAGGCTTTATATTACAGCGACTCAAAGGCGATGGCATGGCATTTGTACATATTGGTGGCACTGTTATCAAACGAGAGTTAAATAATGATACACTCCGAGTCGACACGGGGTGTATCGCAGCATTTACACCTGGAATTGATTATAATATCGAACGTGCTGGCAACTTGAAATCAATGGTTTTTGGTGGAGAAGGACTTTTTCTAGCCACATTACAAGGCACAGGAACAGTGTATCTACAGAGCCTACCTTTTTCCAGATTAGCTAATCGCGTATTGCAGGCCACTCGAGGGGGAACAAGTTCAAAAGGTGAAGGTTCTGTATTGGGTGAGCTAGGTGATTTATTTGGCGATTAATTAAATTTGGTTTCTGTGAAAGCTTTTTTCACACACTTAAAATAGAATTGGTACACCATGATCAATATCAAACACGAGATAAGGCAGCCTAGACCATATTTAATTATATTGAAGATTTTATAATCGAGAACGAGTTTATTCAGCTGATGATTTATTATCGCCAGTTGGTTGTGAAAGACAGAAAATAACAGCTTAATTAGTTGTCCGTAAAGATGTTGACACATCAAAATTAATTGGTATTATATCGGGGCGACTGTTTGGTATAAGTACGATGCGACTACTATAGTTTTGGGATATAAATTAATTTTTGCATATTTTACGCGTTATTTTTGTATTTTCTATCGTAGGAAAGTGGGTAGATAAAACCACATGCTATTCCAACTCATTTTCCTAATTAAATTCCCTGATTTTCTTTTTTACGTTATTTTTAATACTATCGACTTAAAAATCAGTTTGACCTCGCATTACAATCCAATTATTAGCCCATATTACCTTTATCTTGGATTGCCAATAAAAAATGGCGTCAATCCTAATAAAATAATAAAATAATAAAATCCAATTATTATGCTGCATAAACTTAGATCTTTTGCCCTAAAAAAAAACACGCTAAATCAGCAGTCTATTTCTAAGCTTGAGCTAGCTCATCCTGAATGGACATTGTTTGAACGGATGAAATACGCAGATCAACTTTATAATCAACCCAATTCAATTGATTACGAAACACAACGTAATGAATATAAACAACGATCACAAACAATTATTGAGATAAAAAAGGATAACTTCACTGAAAAAACTCTAATGGATTCCATTAAATCATTAAGTAAATTAGGAGGAGAAATTCGTTTGCCGGAAGGTAAATTAGAATTAACCAATACAATAAAATTAACCCAAGGCATTTGTTTAACAGGCGTACAAGGACGAACTGATTTAGTCTTTAAGCAATGTGATTATGGAATAACAATCCAAGGAACTGACGAGCAGTCACTTAAAAACATTAGTATTGCCAACCTCAGGATTTATCATGAAGGCGATCATAAATTTTGTGCTGCTATTTTTGCCACCCATGCATCTAAACTTCATTTAGAAAATATTGACATCATTTCACCTAGAGCAGTCGGCATTTTATTAGCGGATAAAGTTGATAAAACCAAACTCCTAAACTGCCATGTAAAACATGCAGGACTAGTCGGATTTATGTTTATTCGTGATGTTAATGAAACCCTAATGAAAAACTGTATCGCAGAATACAGTCAACAAGGCGGTGTTTTTTTAACAGATTTAAAATTACCAAAAACCATTGACCCACTGGATTTTCAAGCTCAACTTGATCATACAGATCATGTCATTGGTAATTTCGCACCTTTTACTGCTGATGACCCTTCCCCCTATCGTACAGATATTATTGGTTGTGTTTTCAAATATAATCGTAAAATGGGGATTACAACAGATGGAATTGCTTATTTAAGTGTAAAAAATACCGTCATTTCAGATAATGATTGCGAAGGAATTACCATTGATAATGGCTCATGGGGGTGCTTAATACAAAACTGTCATATTTTTAATAATGGATGGCGTGGATTACAGCATAAAGTAGAGCTAGGAATTGATTTTGTTAATGAAATGGGATTAATGGAAGACGGTAGTTCAAAAGCAAAATTACCAGGAATAAGTTTAGATAATGCCGCTTATACGCGGATAGAAAATAATCATATCGAATGTAATTGGGGGGATGGAATTAAATTTGTTCGTGCAACTTATGGGGGAACAGTTGCAAATAATTTAATAGAAAACAACAACAGAGGCGTTAACAATAAATTCCATTATTTTGGAGTTTTAGTTGGCATAGCTGAGCGCCAACACGATGAGCAGCATGACTTTGCCAGTTGTAACAATACTATTTCTAACAATACAATCTTGGGAAAACATTTTGCTGGCATCCATTTAATGAAAAATGTTACAGGCAATATGATAGAAAAAAATCTGATTAGTGGCTCAACATTTGAGTCAATAGAAGTTCATGCAACTTCAGGTAATGTAGTTAACACATAGTTGCACTCATGGATAAAAAATACTGGGGAAAAAGAACATTACGTAAAATATTTAATTATATTCCTTCTTCTTCACTAACAACCAAGAACTCATGGCAATGGTTACGCTTTTATCCACCAATCATTCCCGAACAAAATTGCTTTAACGAATGGAATCAAGCTGAAACCAAAGACATCTGGAAAGATTACCAAATCTGGATAGAAAAAAACAGCCTAACAAACCTAAAAGATTGGCGATTATTGCAACAACAAGCTTATCAGTGGCAATCTCCCCCCAAAATCAGTATTGTCACCCCTGTTTATAATACTGAAGTTGATGTACTTTATGAATGTATCCTTTCCGTTCGCGCCCAAGCCTATCCGTATTGGCAATTAATTTTAGTCGATGATGGCTCATCAAACAGTGAAACTCACAAACTTTTGAAATCTGGGGTTTGTAACGACCCGAGAATCAAAATCTTTTTTAATGAACAATCTCAAGGCATTTCAAAAGCCAGCAACTTAGCCATTGAAAATTCACAGGGGGATTTTATTGTTTTTCTGGATCA
>JAGLDH010000168.1 GCA_023145835.1 Methylococcales bacterium | reverse complement strand
ATATTGGAAAAACCTACACAATAGAGTTTCCTTAAAAGGTTAAATTAATTTTACGGGAGTACTTAGCCTTGTTCTAATCCGCGCTTAATAGTATCCCAGCGAGGATTAATCCATTGCAGATACTCTGCAATCTCAGTGCCATCAATTCCTGCCGCCCCTTTTCTATCTTTGACGCGTAAATCATGGGGTCAGCCAACATAAAATAGCAGAAGGAAAGTCATTCTAGATAACTATCGAGGTTATTATAACTTGGCAATCAACTTACCTTAGTTCTTCTTATGTGTAGTTTATCGCGATAAAAGAAGAATAGTACCCTGCGTAGGACGTGACGTAAATACAGCAAATTATTTTATGGTTATATACCTTCTTCTAAGGTAATAAGCGGAAAATAAGTTTGTTGTTGAAAGAGCAGAAGCTGAGTTCTGCGACACCAGGTTCGATTTGAAAAAACTATTCCCCCTCCAAATATCGTTTTATAGTCTCTAAAACCATACTGTCGTTTGCTATATCAGAATAATCATCTTCCGAGGTGTTTTTGTCGTTCATTTTCTCTTGGTAGGTTTTAATACGGAAATCTATTGCTTCTAAAGTGAAATTTAAGAGTTTTCCGTTTAAATCGAAATGTCTCCTTTTTAAAGGTTCTTCATCTTCACTTGAGTTTGTCGATAGCTCAGAAACTAAGCGACTTTCTTCACACTTAAAAGCAATAAAATCTGATGTGGTTTTCCCTTCAATTAACCAATCATTTCCTGTGATGGGACATTTTTGTTGTTTATCTTTTTCTGCTGACCAAGGTCTATAATTATGTATAAAATAATAAGTCGGAACACCTGTTAGTTTTTCAATTAAGATACTAAGTTCTACCCCTCTTTTGTTTATGTCTGACCAAAGGTATTGCATTTGTTCTTCTGCAAATTGCTCGTAAGCACCACTACTCAACCAAAGCCCTGATAAACGCTCATAATCTTTATTCCAAAAGTACAAGTTGTCATAATCTTCACCGTTATGGTCAGTTTTAGGGATTTTATAGAGTGGAATTTCTGTTCCCGTATCACCACAAAATAAAGGAAAATTCCATCCGTTACGTAAAATATAAAAGCTCGACTTTTTAGGTATTATATAGTTTAAACTTTCGGCTTCTCTGCCTAATAGGATATGCTCAATTTTATTGCCACTGTTTTTTTCTATTTTCTTTATGATTTTCACATAGTACATTGTCCCATTTTTTACGTCTAAAGCGTTCTTTTCAGGACAAATCACAGGAATAGTAATGGTATTGTCTTTTAAACTAATCAAATGCTTTCTTGGTACAATTTGCCCTGGTCTATCTAAAGTAGAAGCAAGTAGGTAAGCATCTGAAACAAATTCTTCATAGTCAGGATTGCTATTTTCTATGATAATATTGAATGTATACATAATTAGCCATTTGTATTTGTTAATAAATGTGAAACCAGCCCATGTTCATACATTTGTTGAAAATGAGTAGGTTCAAGCATTAGCTTTTGTCTAAAAAAATCGATGTTATGTTCTTTATTCTCTGATTTAATGGCAAAATATATTTTTACATTTGTATCTATCATTGTTTTACAATCCATCTTCCCTATAAGAAAGCCACTTTATATATTTTGATTTAAACTTGTCTCTGGCTGTTTCATTTTCCACTATAATGTCAACACCTCCATCATAAGGGACAACAACACGGTTTTTTGACGGACAAATAAATAACATTCTAATTTCGTCATCAGCAATGGCTTTTAGTATTTTGTTGTAACTATTTTTATGCCATTTATCTATTTTGGTATAAATATCTAAAAATATATTTTCGTCATAGTTTTCAGGTTGAAATTGATTTAAATCTATACTATTCACTTTCTCAAATTTATTGTAATCAAAAATATTATTATAATTATCATTCGTAATATCATTAGTGCAAAGACCAAAAACAATGATTATTTTTGTTCCTTCTCCAAAAATAGCATCAAACAATTGATTTTGACGGTCAAAAATAATTTGGTATTCTTCTTCTGTATCTGCATATCGTTTAGATTTTGGCAAACTATGAATACGAAACCATCTTTCAGGAAAATGATGCCTTAATTCGTAACCAAAAGGCAATAAATTAGGAAATTCTTGTTTCCAATATGTATTAAATATTTTCATTTACTTAAATTTAAAACCAACCGATTACCTCATTATTTTCATAACTTTCTTTGTCTGTCGAGTGCTTATTATAAAATTTTCCTTCTTGTCCAAAAACTCGATTAGGTGGCTCTATTAGTTTTTTTTATCCCAATGGGTTCCTACATATTTTAAAAACTACGGTATATTATTCATTGCTTGTCTAATTGACCCTTAGAGGTACTGGGCTCCAACCATTCAGATATACTACATATGCTGCTTAAGTGAGCCACAAACATACAATATATTGTGCTTTTGTGTGACTCTTGAATGGTTGGAGCCCAGTACCGTTAGCCATGAAAGCAATATCCATGATAACCACAACCCTGCCCGAAGTATTGTCCCATGTTACAAATAGTCGAGGTAAAGAAGTTAAGCATGCTGTGTGTGATCGAGGCTATCGGGGCAAGAAGAGGTTTGGCAATGCAGAGGTCATTTCACCTCCCCCCTTATTGAAACGGGATAACCGCTACCAGCGAGATAAGAAGAGAAAATATTGCCGAAGATGGGCAGCGATTGAGCCAATTATAGGACATATTAAAACAGATTTTAAATTAACAAAAAACTTTCTCAAAAGGACGGAAAGAGACAATATTAACCTGCTAATGGCTGGAATATGACAAATTGGGTGAGAGAAGCCATACGGCTTCTTTTTGCCCTGATTTTTAGAATAAAAAAATCATTCGGGAGCGTAAAGAAAAGACTTTATCAAATAATGAAATCTGCAGAAATATATTTGGTGATTTAGCCGATTTAGGAAACTATAATCTTATGCTTTTTCAGGGCTGACTACCTAGACATAAACTCACCCCATCCAATATAGATCATGCTACTCAATCTTTCAAAAACAAGTTCTATTAGGACTGAGGATGAAATAAAACCCGAAACTGGTGTAGGGTTTTTGTTCAGTTTCAAAGCGTAAAAATAGGCGCATAGCAAGCTATGAAACTATTTTTACAACACAGAAGCAGGATAAAAAGACAAGTCAGTTTCTGGTATTATAAAATTCTCAGTCCTTAGTCAATTTGTAGAGCAACATTAAAATATAATTCTGTCAGCAAAATATAAATCTTTGCATCACAACGGAGATCTATCACTAAATCAAGTGAGCTAATCCCTCTTGATTTAGTGATATGTTAGATTATGGTAACAATAAACGAGGGTTTCTACTATCTGCATTTATTATAGTAGCAATCCAATAGCCACCCCAAGGATTTAAGGTATCTCCAGAATCGAAAACCCTATACCCTCCGGTAACTGGATCCGGAAACCCCCAAATTTTATTGTCAACAATGCCATCAGCTTGAGCTTCAACAAGTGTACAACCATTAGCATCCGCACAATTATTCGGTGCGGTTGCACTGTCTGTCCTGATTCGAATATTATTCATCTCAATAAAGGACAAGTGTGGGTTACCAACCATATTCCATGTGTTAGTACCTGCTTCAGTTTCTAAAGGGGTTTCAAAGCAACCCACAGCAGAAACACATGCTGAAGATAATACACGATGAGTAGTCGATGTACTGCCAGCAGGCATATCAAGGGTTACATTCCCTGTGGTAGTTATAATCCAATACCCCTTACCTTGCTCTAACACCTGACCTAAGGCAACTTCCTCATATCTCGCAGGATTCAACTGAGAATTATAAGTAAAGACTCTCCATTCATCTCCGTAAGTACCTACAATATCATCACCAAAAACAGCCGCTAATGTGTTTGCATTTTGTGGTGGCTGACATGGAAGACTGACCATTCGCCAACTATTATTAGGGAGTCCATAATTCGCCTGACAAACGTTAGTAATAGGTGATGTTCCATTAAGAAACTCCTCAAGATTAGTGTATCCATCACCATCACTATCCTGAATATTATCAGCCAGGCTATTTCTATTTAAGCCATGGCTATCTTCCCATAGATCAGGCATACCATCATGATCAGTATCTGCATAAGCCACACCTGGATCAAGTTGATACAGGTTTGGGTTAGCAATAAACTGAGCTTCTGGGATAGTTCTATAAACTCCATTGTCAAAGTATGGCCAACCGCCAACCGCATCAACACTTGCCACTAGCGTATCCCCCGTTCCATTTCTATAATCATTAATAACTCGGGTATCTGTCGTGTCACGATTATTAACCCATGCTCCATTAGCCGCTAACCTTTGGCTAGCACCAATACCATTTTCTGCAAATAATTTTACATCAAGAGTCAAGGCATTTTCCCTGCTAATAGGATACTCTAAATCACGCATCTGCTGTCTTTGAAAAGCTCTTGGCACAGGTGTAACTACGCCGTTAAGGTATCCAAAGCTTTGATTAGCTAAGTGCATCATTGTATCCCAAGCATCTACATTTGGATCGGCATTATGATAGCCAATATTTCCAGCCATAAAGATAGATGGATCTCTAAATACCCCTGTTTCAGGTACTCCTTCCAGAGCAGGAATATGCGTTATTTCCGGCCGTCGATCTCCTCCATCTCTTGCTGGCCCCGCTTTATAGAAATTATCGACTATATCGACTATAACGCCTCCACGCACTGCTGATGCATACCACTGCCAGTTATAAATAATATTTGCTGAAATATCACCACTTCCATTTTTAAAGTTTGGATTACGATTATTATTTCTAGCAAATAAATTATGGTGTACTGAGACATCAACAGAAGTTTCCGGGTTAGTACTAGATCCCATAAAAAAACCGGTTGAGTCAGTATTTTTTCCATTGACTGTAGTAGGTCTCCGAAGGTTCTCAGAACTAATGCTCCATTGAAAACTAATTTTATTGGGTACTATAGCCCCACCTGGATGTACATTAAAACCACCAAAGTTTTCATCTCCAGCCCAACCAATGGAACAATGATCCACTATAATATTATTAACATCTCCTATAAGTGAAAGATTTGATCCTTGCTGATTATACCCGGCAGGCGGCCCTCCCCCTTTTTTTATACGAATATACCTCATGATCACATTCTGGGTATTACGAAACTCAATTACTCCACCATTAGGACTAGAAGGATAAACGATTGTTATACCATCACCTGGCGCTGTTTGACCTGCAATCGTGATATGGGCATCATTAAATACAAAAAGACTACTTTCTAAATGTATATATCCACCCACTTTAAAAACAATAGTCCTAGGCCTGTTTCTAAACTCAGCACTGGTTAAACCATAACGTAGACTTCCTTCCCCATGATCATTAAGATTAATAACTTCGTAAACGACGCCTCCTCGTCCACCAATAGTATTAGCACCTCCACCTTCTGCTCCGGGAAAAGCAGGAATAGCATTGGCTACTTGGGTACAGCTCAGTATAGATAAAATAGTGACCCCGATTTTTGTTGTAAATTTCATGTCTATTCTCCTTAAAAAATCAATTTATTGAACTAGATAAGGATAGGAACACTTATTGTCTACTTATTCCTTTCTCGTTCAAAAACACTTTGTAAACTGCACTCTTTATTTAAAAAAAATTTTTTTATGAGGGGTGCAATAAATTTGTTGGTAATATCTTTTCAAATAGCAATAGTATACAAAGCTACCCTTGATATTTTTTTTGCCCATCAGTTACATCTGCCTCGCACATTGTCATTAACAGCAGGGTACTGAAATTTATAAGTACTTGAGTCTTCAATATCATCCAAGTCAAGACAAGGGTTATCACCAGAATAATATTCAATCTTGTTATTCGGACCTTTCCGCATAGTTGAAATGCCGTCATCAGGTAAACCGATCTTTTTCCACTGAGTATTAATATTAAAACTGTACTCTATCAATGATTTTAAAGGGCGGAAAATACCAACTTGTTGTAGTGCATCAAAAGAATACCGTCCGCTGTCATAATTATATGGACTCTTGATCGTACTATGATTAGATAGGTGGTCAGCATCTCCAGGCAAATACAGATAGGTTTTATCCGTTAGCCCTATATTAGTATTCAGTAAATAATTAACACTATATCTTGGATCTGTATCCCAGTTATCCTCAGGTTTAGGGCTAGGCCTATTATTTTTTTCTTCATTATAAGTTTGCACAATCATTTTGGTATTTGCCGGTAAATCTATCGCCCCCCCACCCTGAAAATATGCTGTAGCCCCTGCGGCTGTAAATAGAAAAAAGCCCTTTTTCCCCAAATCATCCACTTTAATTTTCTGAGCAAGGTTAAAAACAGACCCGGCTCCCATAGAGTGACCAATAATACCGACCTTATCCTTATTAATCATATCGCCAAAATGATGAGTCACCGCCTTTACCATTCTATTTAGGAAGCCCTCATCACTTCTAATTCTATTATCATTGCCTCTCTGGTTATAAGATAGAAAAACCGCGTTATACCCCTGACTGGCTATAAAATATAGTAAGCTGTATACCTGTTCAGAGTGGTAATTATGCCAGCCTGATATATAGAAGATGGTAGGTCGCTTATCTACTATGTCTGCGGGGTAAAATATATCTATGGTTATTTTCAGTTTACCAAAGATGCTTTGATAATAAGGAGGGTTTCCTTCATATTTGCCATTATAAAACCTATAGCCATCAAGGACAGAGTTCGGATATTCTGGATTTGTAATCGATGCCATTTTGACAGGGTGTGAACCCATGCTACCCCACCATCCACTAGGTAATTCTGAAATGCCTCCGGCATCACGATAGTCGGGTCTATCTAATATGGAATAAGAAAGTGAAAGGCTTCGCCCAATAGATCCTTCTAATGCCGGAATCCAAAATCCTTCCCAAGGGTTGAGTATTGTATTTAAACCTTTAGTCACATATTGGTTTCCATCAAACGTCCACACTTTATTATGAAGAATTTTATCTCCATTCGCTTTATTTAGATCACATGTTATCGTTGAGCAAGTACCATTGTCCGTTTTTACTGAAAACCCACCCAACCTTTTTGGAACTGAATAAGGATTCCCAGAAAGATTCCATTGAGTACCGCCTACAAATGAAGCAAGCGCTAATGAATAATTATTAGGCGTATCGATACTTCCTTCTGGCATCTTTAAAGTAATGGCTTGCCCCGTTTTTTGGACTATCCAGTAGCCTTGCCCTTGTTCAAGAGGAGTTTCTTTTCCCAGAGATTGATATTTTTTTGAGGCTCTATCGTATAAAAAAAGCTTCCACGTAATACCATAGTTAGCAACTTCAACACCAAAATCATCACCAAAAACTTTTTCAACGGTATTACTATTTGTCGGTGGTTCAGCAGGTAAAGAGATAATTCTCCATTGATTATTGGGTAAGAGATACTCTACTGCAAGTACATTAGAAGAGAGAATGAACAACAACCAACTCAGATTAAACCTAGCAACCAACATATTACTTACTTCCCTATTTTTTAATTAATTTGTAATAATAAAAATACAATTAAGTAATGTTTTTAGTACAGACTACTGTATATAAATTATCCCTAACCCCAGCTAAGAATTAGAGTAATAACAATGTTTAAATAAAGCCTATCATGACATCATTAGACTATTCATTGATATATATCAATACATGAAAAAAATAGTAACGCAGGAGATAATCAGACTTGCAGAAATTCTAATTAATATTTTTCTACTTTATTTGTAAAGTTGATATAAAAAATTACATCAAAATAAGGAACTCTTAGTAAATCAAGTCCACTTGATTTACTAATGTATCAAATTAGATTTACACTTCAACCTAATTTTTAGGATTATTGTTCCTATGTTCAGAAAGTAAGTGCATCATTTATGATTCTATAAAAATGGAGAGGAGACAAGGACTCTCTTTTTCTGAGCGCCCTGTTTCATTAGACCAGAACAATTTAATTTTTCTTCCAATAAATCTGAGTAGACCTGTGCTACACAGAAAATAGCGGATGGAACAGGTATTAAGTACCCAAGTAAAATTAATTTGACAATTTTACGCAGGATTTAAGTTAAGAATTAGGCTTTACAGAGAAGTAAAAGCTATTTATGTTACTGAGCAATATTTTGTTTACCGATGTTAATTAACTTTTACAAATACACCTTTTTGGTTTTTCCAAATTTCGCGAGATTGTAGATCAAGAATGAATGATGCATTTGTTTTAAAACAATCATCTATTTGAGAAAATGTGGTTGTGGTTGTGGTTGTGGTTGTGGATTTAGATTTTTCATTAACACCGCTGGGGAATATTTGTCTAAAAAACTGATAGCGTTAATCATATTGTTTCAAAGGCACGTGGACTCTAGAGCAAAGTTGAGCAGAAACCGTTGTTCTAGGATTGCCTATATGCTCAACAAAACAGGGTCGTTCACTAAGTTCTTTGTTAGTACTAGGTAACCAACTTTTTAATAACCAGTCAAAAACAGACTCCACTTCATGAAAGGGCCCATATATTGTAACAACCGCATAGTATCCTCCTGATATTTCAGTTTCATAATAGGGTTTTTCAGCTATCTGAGATTTTGATACTGAAATACAAGCATCTGAATTTAGCTTTGAAGACGTAATCAATGCAGGATCATCATATATAATAGAAAATACTTTACTCTTACATTCTATTTTTCTATTTCCTAAAGCCCAATTAATTAGGCGTTCAAAACTATAGGTAATATCACAGTACTCACCTTTATGGCTAAGAGCGATCACAGGTATAGATAGGATATTTTCTATCTTAACTTGGTACTGAGTTTTTTTTGAGTATTGGGGATCTGTACTTAAACCGCCTTTTTTGCGGTAAGTTGCTGGAGCAACACCATATTCATTACGGAATGCCCTACAGAAAGAAGGGACACAACTATATCCTGATGCTTTAGCGACAAACGAAATTTCAGTATCACTCGAAAGTAGATCAGCCCCTGCTCGTTGTAATCTCAAACGCCTTATTGTTTTAGCAATTGTTTCTCCGACTATTACAGTATAAATACGATGAAAATGATAAGGAGAAAGGCAGGCCTCCTCAGCTAGTCTATGAAGATCGACCTGACTATCAAAGCGTTTAGCTAAATAGAGCCTGCTCAGTAAGTCAGCAA
>JAGLDH010000167.1 GCA_023145835.1 Methylococcales bacterium | reverse complement strand
GAGGCTATCTGGCCTGTTAAGTTTTTCCAAAATGGCTGCCATTCGTTCACGGACTGAGAGAGGTTCCTTAGTTATTTTATGGTGACTGAGCTGTTCAACACGTTTAAGTACGTCTTGAAACGCGAAAAGTATTTCTTTTAAATCTACATCAGGTAATGGGTGTTTTACTTCAACATCAGAAACATCAACATGAGGTTCAAAAATATCTCGTTCATACCTAGGCAATAAATCTATATCTTCTGCTGCTTTTTTAATACATTCATACTCTTGAAGCTTTCTAATCAGATAAGCCCTAGGGTCATCCTCCTCATCTTCTACTTCAGGTTGTCTAGGTAACAACATCCTAGATTTAATTTCTGCCAGTAAAGCTGCCATTAATAAGTATTCAGCCGCTAATTCCAATTGCAACTCAGCCATCATATCTATATAACTAATATATTGAAGAGTAATATGAGCAATAGGAATATTTAGAATATCTAAATTTTGCTTTCTTATCAAGTACAACAAGAGATCTAAAGGCCCTTCAAATGTATCAAGAAATACTTCCATCGCATCTGGGGGAATATATAAATCTTCTGGTAAATCCAGAAATGGAGCCCCTTGTACTAACGCTATTCGCTGATTAGTTTCAGAATCACTTTCAATTACATTTTCTGTCACGAGTTTATTACAGCCCTGCTAGAGAAAAAAACAACTGCTGACCAATTCTCATGGGTTCTCCCAAGATATAACTTAAACTATTTGTAGAAAGTAAAATAACCAAGAAAATAAAGCCAAATCGTTCCAATTGATTATATCTCCATGCCCATTTATTTGGCAATATACCTGTTACAATTCGGCTTCCATCCAATGGAGGAATAGGTATCATGTTAATCAATGCTAAAACAAGGTTAATAGAAATACCTGCAATGCCTGAATAAATAAGTGGTAAAGAGACCATTTCTGCTTCCATCATGATGCCTATTCGAGCAACTAACGCCCAACCAGCTGCCATTAACAAGTTAGAAACAGGGCCTGCCAGCGCAACAAGTGCCATGTCTTTTTTTGGATTTTTAAATCGCCTGGTGTCAACAGGAACAGGTTTTGCCCATCCAAAAATAATCCCAGTCCCAGTTATTATCAGCAAGCCAGGAATCAAAATCGTACCGATTAAGTCTATATGTTTAATTGGGTTTAAAGTTAAACGACCTAACATAAAAGCGGTATTATCACCCTTTTTCTTAGCCACCCAACCATGCGCAACTTCATGCACAGTAATTGCGAAAATTACGGGTAAAATCCAAACAACGATACGTTGAATTGTTGAAAGCTCATTCATCATGATTTAAAAAATCCTATATTTTAATCTAACATAGAGGCAATTCCGATACCTTGTCTGATTATTTCAATGTCACTATCAATACAGCTAATAACAGTTGTTTCTTGTGATTCTATAATTCCAAAATCAACAATCAAATTAAGTTCTGACTCTAATTTTTCCCTTATCTCATAAGGATCAGTTTCTGCTTCAGTATTATTGGGTAAAATAAGAGTTGAGCTTAATAGTGGCTCATCTAGCTCATCCATCACCAGTTGTGTAAAGTTATTATCTGGAACTCTAATACCAATCGTTTTTTTCTTTGGGTGCTGTAATCTTTTAGGCACTTCTTTAGTTGCATCTAAAAGAAAAGTAAAAGCACCGGGTGTTAAAGATTTTATCAACCTGTAAGCATCATTACCTATTTTAGTAAAATTTGAGACTTGTGTTAAATCTTTACAAAGCAATGTAAAATTATGTTTATCACTTAATTGGCGAATTCGTCTAATACTATCTAATGCACGTTTATCTCCAATATGGCAAGCGATCGCATAAGATGAGTCTGTAGGTATAACGACTAGACCACCTTGTCTAATAATATCGACGGTTTGGCTAACCAACCTTCTTTGTGGGTTGTCTGGGTGAACTGAAAAATATTGAGCCATTTATACGTTAAAAGTGTTTATTCTAAATACCCTTATTGTACATTATCTTTCTGATTCTTTTTTTGCGACTTTATCTCGCAAATACACAGGCATTGCCAACTCAACATCAACCGCTTGATTATTGTTAAACCCCATAACACCTAATTCTGCAATAGCAGATGCTCTAGGTAAATGATCTTCCTCAATATCTTTCAGCTGCACACCTAAACATGCTGATAACTCTTTCTGATAAACAGCCCAACCAGAACCAATACCTACCCCATTTATATCAGGAAACACAATATTTTCAGCTAATGTAACTGCTTCATCACCTATTAATTCTGCATACCCCTGTTGATCTTTTTGATACACGCCCCAAAATATTTCGCCCATTCTTGCATCCATTGCTGTAAATACACAATCAACCCTGCCATGTTTAAAAAAGTTGTGGGCTATCGCAGCTAAAGTTGAGACAGGAACAACCGGTAAATCTGCACCAAAAGCAATTCCTTGTATCACCCCAGTAGAAATTCTAACACCTGTAAATGACCCTGGCCCTCGGCTAAAAGCTAATGCATCTAACTGCTGGGGTTTTAATTCTGCTTCAGCTAGCAAAGAATCAATCATTGGAAGGATTAATTTTGTATGTTCCCTAGGTGCTATTTCATACTTTTCTTGAACTAAACCATCAATAAATAAAGCAGCTGAGCAAGCTTCAGTTGATGTTTCTACCGCTAACAATTTCATTATTGCTCATCCTTTTCTGAAGTTTCAGCAGATTCATTCAATTTAAAGAATTCTCGTACTTCATTAATATCTCTAGATCGTGTCATCGCGGGCACACTGTCTAAAAATTGTTGTCCATATGCACGCTTTAATAAGCGGGGATCACAAACCATCAACACACCTTTATCATTTACATCACGAATCAATCGACCTACCCCTTGTCGCAATGCGATCACAGCAGAAGGTAGTTGATGTTCAAAAAAGGGATTGCGACCTTGTTTTTGCATAGAATCTAGTCGTGCTTTTAAAACAGGGTCACCCGGTGAAGAAAAAGGTAATTTATCAATAATAACGCAGGATAAAGCATCCCCTCGTACATCAACACCTTCCCAAAAACTAGAAGTTGCCAATAAAATTGCATTCCCTTTTTCTTTAAACTGATCCAATAAAACTGCTTTTGCCCGTGTTCCTTGTACCAATAGGGGGTAGTCTATCTTATCTTCCAATATTTCAGCCGCTATTTTTAAAGCACGATGACTCGTAAAAAGAAAAAAAGCCCGCCCTTTACTTGCCTCTAATACAGGTAATGCAAACTCAACAATTTTCTCTGTAAAACCAGAGTCTGTTGGCTTAGGTAACCCTTTAGGGTGATAAAACAAAGATTGTGAAGAAAAATCAAAAGGGCTTTCCCAGCTATTACTTTGAGTGTCACTTAACCCCAAGCCTTTGGAAAAATGATTAAAGTTATTAGCGACACTTAACGTAGCAGAGGTAAATATCCAGCTTGCTTTATGCTGCTTCATAAACAAATTAAATTCCGCAGCTATATCCAATGGTGTTTGACTTAAAGTGACAGATTTACCATGCGTTTCATACCAGCGGATCCATTTACCGCTATTATTGTTGAGCATACTATCAAGCTGAGTTTCTATCTCTTCAACTCGATCAAAACAAGTTTCTAATCCTTTTGTCCTAACAGATGCCAACTCTAACTGCTCTGACAGTCTTTTTAATTGATCATGAACCGAAATTAAAGCACTCGAAATTTTGGGATTACTTTCAATATCTTTCCAATCCCCTCGTCGTATTTCCATACCAAATGCCAAGCGCATATCTTTAACTTCAAACTGTAAATCTTCACATGCTGTCCGTAAATCAGGCATGTCTTTAGCATCTTTGAAATATTCAATTAATGTATCTGAAGCCAAATCATTTAACTGTTTTGCGCTTAGCGAAACACCCAAAAAATTAGAGGCTATATCAGAAAGTTGGTGCGCTTCATCAATAATAACAACTTCAGCGTCCGGTAATAATTCACCAAAACCTGTTTCGCGCAAAGACCAATCAGCACATAACAAATAATGATTAACAACAATAATGTCAGATTCTTGTGCTTTTTTACGCGCCTTAACTAAAAAACAATCTGCATAATCTGCACAATTTTGTCCTAAACAGTTATCAGCAGTCGACGTTGCTTGTGCCCAAATAGGATCACCTTCTTCAACATCTGAAATTTCAGAAATATCACCCGCCTGAGTCCGTTTTGACCATGCTTTTATATGCGATAAACTAACCGCATCTTCTTTACCAAACCCAAAACTTGAATTTAAAGCATTCTCTAAGCGATAAGTACACAAATAATTAGCCCTACCTTTTAATAAAGCAGATTTAAAAGGCGTTTTAATTGCCTTACGAACAAGTGGTAGATCTTTTTTGAATAATTGATCTTGAAGGTTTTTTGTTCCAGTCGAAATAATGACTTTTTTTCTGGAAAAAATAGCGGGGACTAGATATGCAAATGTCTTCCCTGTTCCTGTGCCAGCCTCCGCAATTAGATTTTCTTTAGACTCAATCGCTTTCTCAATCGCTTTAGCCATCTCTAATTGTGATTCTCTCGGCAAATAACCAGATATTACTTTTGAAATAGAGCCTTCGGTACTAAAAAATGATTCTAGTTCTGTCATTAAACCTATTATTTACAACCAAAAGAAAAGAGGGGTCGTTTTTTATGACTAAAAAACAATTTATAAACTTAAATATTACTAGCTTTTAATATAGCCTCTTTAGCACCATGATAATTATTCTGTTGTTTTCTAGCTTCACTAATTAACAGCCAAGCATTTCTTTTCAAGACTTTATCATTTGCTGACAATAAGGCGGATTTTCTAGCTAAATTTTCTGCCATCTTAGGTTTCGATTGTTGTAATCTTATTTTTGCTAATTTATACGTCAACAATGGATTACGCGAATCAATCCTTAAAGCACGTTCAATTGTAATGCCCGCTGATTCAAGATCGCCAGATCTAGAACTTTCATCTGCATCAGTCACTAAAGCCAAAATGGCAGGAGATAAAGCCCTTTTCCCATCAGTTATCTGCCCTCTTTGACTTTTATTTGAATTTTCTAATGCCCATTCTTCTTCTGTTTTCAAGCGCCCAGACTGAATAGGAGTTAATTCCGGTTCAAAAACTTTTTCTAGAACAACATCACTAGACGCACTAGTTTTATATCTATTTTTATTAGTATTTATTGATTTCTTTTTATAAGGGTCATTTTTTGACGACTTATAAACAGAAGTAGGAGAGCCATAGCTATAAAAGTCAGCACATCCTACTATTAAACTAGAAATACAAAAAACTACAAATAAAAATCTCTTCCTTTTGATAAGATTAAAATAATTCAATTTCATCATCCTCAGTATCATCTGCCTTATTGGCTAATTGAACAGCTTCATCAATGCTCTTTCCTTGGAGAATAGCATCAAACATTATTTTTTCTGACTCCATCGTATAGCGATTACGTATTTCATTCTGAAATTTTTTCCACTCATGAGGATTATACAATCGTTCAGGGCTTTCAACTAATAAAGAAAGACCTTTCAAACTGTCGGAAACATGAGATAACGACTGCTGTAACCTATCATAAAATTGAAAAGCTACAATAGATGTCTGAATTTTTTGGTGTGTTTCTACACAATGAGCCAATGCAGACTCTCTTTCTTCACAAGGGTTTAAAGAGTTCAATAGCCCACTTATTTCATTAACATGTCCGACTAAAGAAGAAAAAGAATCTGCCAATGTATTAATTGAGCTATCCCCCTCTTTCATACCTTTTTCAACTTGGGCAACAGAAACTGTTAAAAGCCTAACTGTTTCTTTAACCTGACTCCAATCCAGATCGGGTTGGCTTGAATTTGATCCCGTCATATTTTAATTCCTGAAACAAACAATATAAACTCAGACAGTTGAAAAACCTTAGAAGTTTCGACTAAACTAAAAAAGGCAGTCACAGCAAAAGCATAAAATACTTTAAAGTATAGCAAAAAACCTAATGTCAAGAATCAGTTTTACTCAACCTTAAATCAAAACTATTAATTCGACAACATGTATATTATAATTTTATAATATAGTGTTTTACAAAAAGAGAGAGAAAATATGTCACTCAAAATACAACCCCTTATTTCCCCTATTAAATATCGCCTATTATTTATAACTCTATTACTAGGTCTACCTTTATATGGATGCGATAGTAATGACAGTAAAAAAAGTTTTTCAATTCAGCAGAAAGCTCAAAAATATACGGAAGACACAACACTTAAAGGTATAGTCAGTAACAAAAAAGGCTCAATTAAAGCAGGTACAATAAAAGCCACTGACAACAAAGGAAAAATAGTCGCTACAACACAATTAGAAAACTCAAGTCACTATTCAATAGTGATTCCAGCTGGGGTTGAATTACCCGTTCTACTCACTTTTTATCCTGCCCCCGATAATGCTAACAAAGATAAATTAATTTCTGCTGTTATTTATACTTCTATCAAAAAATTTGATATTAATGCATTAACCACCTTAATTGCTAAAAATGCTAAAAAACTGGGTGGATACACACATTCAAATATGTCCATTTCAGCGGATCAAACTGTTGGCATTCCAGACGCAAATAAAACATCAACTGGTTTTAGAGGAGATCCAACAAAACAATATGGTGGTTGGCATTAAGCTAGGGGACACCTTAAGATATTATTGTAGGTTAGGCAGTTGTCTCTTTGGCAACTCAATAACAAGGATGTTAATAATGTTCGGCTAGCGATAGAGCCGTTACCCCAGCCTACAATAAGCCACATCATCATAAATCATAAAATTCATGTATTATTATCTTCCCTAATACTTGGATAACAATAAAAATCGAGAATGACTTTTAATAATGCTTGCCAATATTTTACCAATGCATTCCCTGTTTGGGTGCTTGGTGCAGGAATCCTCGCTATGTTTTATCCACCTGCACTCACCTGGTTTCAAGGATCATTTATTACTTATGGCCTTGGTGTGGTGATGCTAGGAATGGGGTTAACCTTAACTGTACAAGATTTTAAAAACATTCTTATTTATCCACGATTGATTTTAGTGGGCGTTGTATTGCAATACAGTGTTATGCCTTTTGCTGGCTTGGCATTAGCCACTTACTTTGAGCTCCCAAAAATGATGGCAGTTGGACTTATTTTAGTTGCCTCTTGTCCAGGGGGTACGGCATCCAATGTAATCGCATTTATTGCAAAAGCTAATGTTGCCTTGTCAGTTAGCTTAACGACAGTATCAACCTTATTAGCCATCTTTATGACTCCCTTGCTCACAGACTATCTAGTCGGCAGCCGCCTTAACGTTGACGCTTGGAATTTATTTATAGGCACGGTAAAAGTTGTGTTAATTCCTATCCTGCTTGGTGTTAGCCTTAATACTTTTTTTAAAAAAACAACAGAAAAACTACTCCCCATTGCGCCACCGATTGCAGTCATCATCATCGCACTAATCGTAGGGAGTGTTATTGGACAAGGTAAAGCAGAAATTCTAACCGCGGGCCCAAACCTATTTATAGCCATTGGATTGTTACATCTATTTGGCTTCGTATTAGGCTATATCATCAGTAAGTTATTATTAAAAGACGAGCAAGTTGCAAGAACCATTTCTATTGAGGTAGGCATGCAAAATTCAGGGCTTAGCGTGGTGTTAGCCAAACAAAACTTTGGACAAATGGCGACAATACCTGGAGCTATCTCTGCATTAACACATTGTATTTATGGCAGTATTGCTGTATATATATGGAATAGAAAAAACCGTAAGTCAGAGAAACGATAGAAACTGAGACAGTAAAGGCATTCCAAAGTTGGACAAAAATATTCATTTAGGAATACTTTCACAGCCTCAATAGTGTTATTCGGCATTTCCTCTGCTGTAATAAAAAAGAGTGAAATGCGCTTCACTTTTCTACCCTACGCTTATACTTCGCACGATCACGGGTGCGGGTTTTATAGCCAGTTAATTTTTGTTGATAGCATCTGTAACCGCGCGAAGTATAAAGCCTTCACCAGAAATAATATCGTTATTTATTATTTGTCTCAACGGGCGAAACTCTCGCTAATATGCCAAATTTAGGATGATCAAGATAATGGGTTTCATTTAACTTAAAACGGCGTTTTTCATTTAAGCGATAAATAGGAGAATTTTCATACTCACCCGATAGAGAATTTTCATTCTTATCCGATGGTGAATATTCAATATCTACAACCATATGTACAAGATGTCCGCGTTGCAATCTAAAAAAACCATTAATCGTCCCCTCTTCGTTACTAATTTTTACAGCTCGACTGTAACTATTAGGGCTCACTTTTTGAGTCCACGCCTCATACATAATTGTCTGATAGTCACGCCCACGATTCAATTTTGAATAACTCTTTAACAAAGCTAAATTTTTTCTTTTTACCTTTTTATAATTTGATTTTATAGCGACTCTTCTAGGCCATGCTATTTTGCTTTCCATTTCTTCAAAGGCCTCTGAGGTTGGTTGGTCTTGTGCAAAAATAATCAGCTCTATATTATATTCTCGCTCTTCTGCTTGAACGTTAAGACAGAACAAAGCTAATACAAGTATCTTAAAAAAACTATTTTCCATTTTATATCTATTACGCATTGATTGATTCCGGTGTTAGTTTATTCAATAATTCTGTTAAAAACACTATTTTTTCATCTACTGTTTCAAATGTATGACTAAACCTTAGTTTATCTGATCCGTCAAACTGATAGCATTGGGGCTGATTTTGTATCAATAAAATCAATTGTTCTGTGTTAATTTTAGGTGCTGCATTAAACACGATTCGTCCTCCTGCCACATGTGCATCAACTTTTTTAATGCCTAGTGGTTCCGCTTGCTGCTTTAATTCCGTTATGCTAAACAAAGTCTTAACTGCATCGGGTAATAGCCCGAAACGATCGATCATTTCTACTTTTAAAGCGCGCAACTCTTCCCCTGTTTCTGTGCTAGCAATACGTTTATAGAGTACTAAACGAGCATGAATATCAGGTAAATAATCTTCTGGTATCAATGCCTGAGCTTGCAAATCCACCTCTGGGCCAGTTTCAAACGGTGCATCCAACTCAGGCTGATTACCTGATTTTAATGCATTAACAGCTCGCTCTAACAGCTCTGTATATAAAGTGAATCCAATTTCCTGGATTTGGCCGCTTTGGCCATCACCTAATAACTCACCTGCCCCTCTAATTTCCATATCATGCGATGACAACATGAAACCAGCCCCTAATTCGCCGGCAGTATCAATCGCTTCCAAGCGTTTAATTGCATCTTTACTCATTAAGGTCTTAGGGGGCACAATCAGGTAAGCATAAGCTCTATGATGCGATCGTCCTACCCGACCACGCAATTGATGCAATTGTGCCAAGCCTAATTTATCAGCCCTGTTAATAAGAATAGTATTAGCACTGGGGACATCAATACCACTTTCAATAATAGTCGTACTAAGCAACAAATTAAAACGTTGGTGATAAAAATCAAGCATAATCTGCTCAAGCTCACGTTCTGCCATCTGTCCATGAGCAATTTTTACTCTCGCTTCTGGCACCAGTGCTTCTATCTGACGCGCCATTTTATCCATTGTTTTTACATCATTATGCAAAAAGAAAACTTGGCCTCCTCGCATAATTTCTCTCTGGCACGCTTCTTTTATTTGAATGTCTATCCATTCACTAATAAAAGTTTTTACAGGGTGTCTGTTAGGTGGAGGACTTGCAATAATCGAAATATCCCTTAGCCCCGACATAGCCATATTTAAAGTACGTGGTATTGGCGTTGCTGTTAAGGTTAACAAATCTAATTCATTCCGTAATTTTTTAAAATGTTCTTTTTGACGCACACCAAAACGATGCTCCTCATCAATAATAACAAGCCCTAAAGCTTGGTATTCCATGTCTTTAGAAAACAGTTTGTGCGTACCAATCACAATATCAACTTGCCCATTTTCTAATTGAGATACAATTATTTTTTGTTGTTTTGCCGATACAAACCGAGACATTACTTCGACACGAACAGGCCAATCCGCAAAACGGTCTCTAAAATTTTGATAATGTTGCTGAGCCAACAAAGTAGTCGGTACTAACACAGCCACTTGCTTGCCACTTTGTACCGCAATAAAAGCCGCTCGCATGGCAACTTCTGTTTTACCAAACCCGACATCACCACAAACGACCCTATCCATAGATTCATTTCCTACCATATCTTGATAAATCGCATCAATAGCGGATTGTTGGTCTGGTGTTTCTTCAAAAGGAAATTCCGCAGAAAATGCGAGATACTCATCATCTTCAACTTTAAATGCATGTCCTTGTTTTGCAGCCCGTTTAGCATGAATATCCAACAACTCTGCAGCCACATCCCTTGCACGCTCCATCGCCTTTTTCTTGGCCTTACTCCAGCGATCACTGCCTAATTTATGCAGGGGTGCACTTTCTGCACTCGCGCCACTGTACCGCCCTATTAACTGTAATGAAGAAACAGGCACATATAATTTATCATCACTGGCATATTCAAGTGTTAAAAACTCAGCTTCAATACCACCAATTTCAATCGTTTGTAAACCAAGATACCGGCCAACACCGTGCTCTTGATGAACAACAGGCGAACCTATGGTTAATTCATTTAAGTCATTAAAAATATTTTCTAATTCTTTAGCAGCAGACTTTCGTCTTCTACGCCGCTGCTTAACCTTTTCACCACTCAGTTGAGTTTCAGTAATAATGGCGATGGCAGGATCTGTTAACATTAATCCGTGATCCATCGGAGCCACTAAAATACAAGACAACACATCTTCATCTAAAAATGCTTGCCATGATTCAACTTGTTTTACTTTAATTTTATATTGCTTTAGCTTCTCAATCTGCCCTTCTCTACGCCCAGCTGTTTCCGCAACAAAAAGTACCTTTCCACTAAATTCATTAATAAAAGAGAGTAACTTCTTAGCCGGTTCTTTTTGTCGATCATCTATCGCCAAATCAGGTAAGACAAGGCAATTAAATAATGACTCATTGCTAGTTTGTTTTGTTAAGACAACTCTAGAAAACTGTTCTATTTTCTGGTCAAATTCTTCATCAGATAAAAATAAGCTAGTAGGCTCTAATAATGGACGATTAACATCATATTTTCGCTGCTGAAACCGTTCATCTGCTTCATGATAAAACTGCTTTGCCGCTTCGTTAAAACTTTCCGGCAGTACTAATGCCGTATTTTTGGGTAAATAATCAAATAACGTTTCTGTATTATCGACAAATAAAGGAAAATAATACTCAATACCACCCGGTGCAATCCCTTTACTGACATCAAGATACAAAATATTTTTAGGCGATACTTCAGGAAATTGATGCCTAAATGCCTGACGAAAATGTTTAATGGCATCGTCAGTAAACGGAAATTCTCTGGCTGGAAATAATTTGACTTCATCAATTTTTTCCAATGACCGCTGCGTGTCTGGATCAAAGGTTCTAATTGATTCAATATCATCGTCAAATAACTCAATACGATAAGGTAATTTACTCCCCATTGGAAACAAATCAACAATTGATCCCCTAACAGCAAACTCGGCATGCTGATAAACTTGAGAAACGCATTGATACCCAACGCTCTCTAACTTAATTCTGTTTAGCTCCATATTAAAAGTGCCACCGACTTCAATAGAAAAACTATGGGCTAAAACATGTTCTCTAGGCGCAAGTCTGTGCATTAATGTTGAGACAGAAACAACTAACGCCCCTCGTTTAGTGTCTGGCAATATAGCCAGTGTTTTTAAACGTTCAGAAATAATCTCAGGTAACGGAGAAAAAACATCATAAGGTAACGTTTCCCAATCAGGGAAATGTAAAATAGGATATTCATCCGATAAGAAAAACGATATTTCATGCTCTAACCGCAACGCTGTTTGATTGTCTGGGGTGACAATGACAAACAATCGATTTTCTTTCTTTATCGCAGACGCAATTGCCAGTGAATCGCCACAGCCTGTTAAACCAGACCATAAAACAGCTTCGCTTTTATCTTTAGATAAATCAGGTGAAAAAATTAAATTTTCTGACATGTCTCTACGAGGTTAAAAAACTGGCTATTATACCTTGTTGAATAATTTTCTTGTTTATGGTTTTAATCTTAAACTGATTATTAAAGTAGAGCTATCTTTAAAACACTTAATTTATTCAACAATATATTTCTTTACTGTTCGCCTGTCTAATTGAGTGATTCTAGCCACAGCTTCATAACTACTGTGGCGATCATAAAGAAAGCGACAATATTGTTGCAATAGATTTTGTACGCTACTTTCCCCTGCTTTATCCATTAGACTAAAACCGTTACTTAAACTTGTTAAGTTTGGTTCATCAGAAATACTGCATCGCCCTGTTAAACATACGCGACGAATACATTGCTCTAGCTCTCTTACATTACCAGGCCAAGCGTAATAGTCTGGTACATGAATACGAATCTGTTTTTCAATCATTCCTGCAAGCTCAGGTGTTGGAATATTAGAAATACGTTTAAGTAAATTATTGATCAAATGACTTAGCTCTTGGGGGTTTTCTTGTATACGCTGCTGTAAACTAGGCACTTCAATGACATCTGAGCACAACCGATAATAAAGATCGTCTCTAAAATTGCCTTCTTTTCTTAATTGACGAATATTACGGTTAGTTGCACTGATCACTCGACCCGAAAAACGTAATTTTTCATGGCTTCCAACAGGACAAAAAGTTCGATCCTGAATCACATTGAGTAATTTTACTTGAGTCGGTATATCAATATCACCAATTTCATCAATAAAAACGGCACCATATTCACTGCAACGATTAAATAGTCCTTGATGATGATCTATTGCCCCTGTAAACGCACCTTTTTTATGACCGAATAACTCTGAATCCAATAACGAACTTGGGTATTGTGATAGGTTGATAAACTGAAATGAGCGCGTAAAACTTTCTTTAAATTTATTTTTATTTAAATCAAAAGGGATAAATCCAGAACAACCTATAGTGTGTGCAATTAATGTTTTACCTGTTCCTGTTGCACCTAATAGCAACGTTGAAAAATCTTCCATTTTTCCGCAGAGATAATCCACATACCACTGCGGATTAAAGGTAAAAATATTGTTCCATAAACGAACACGCAACTCTTTAATTGATGGGCAGTCTCCTAAAATAGCGCCGCTAATAAAATAAAACCCCCGATGTAATTGGTAAAACAGAGCGATAAACTTTTCTGTTTCCGTGTGAGTAAAGCCTGCTAACTTAAAACGATGATTTAACTCTTTAGCAAAATCCAGTTCAATCGGAGTATCTCCTGCTAAGCGTTGTTCATCAATAAACTGGTTGAACTGTGTTTGAAATTCATGAAATTGATAAAATAACCAGGAGAATTTCATTATTTCCTGAGTTCCCCCTTGATAGGCCGTAATACGAAACTCAGATAAAGACTGTCTTTGTTCTAATTGAGCATGTAATTGTTCTTGCATTATTTCGGTACGCTGAGATATTTCCATTGTTCTTGGTGCAATGTTTAGCAACTTACAATCTTCTAACTCCCTTTGTTCACTAAAAGGATTAACAAATGCCAATGCAGCAATCTGACTAAAAAAGTTATGTTGTTCAGGTAATAATTTTTGCATGACTTACGCTCAATCATCAGGGTGAGTAAATACGGGTCAATCTATTCATTTTAAGTATATCGTGTATTCATAAAATGTACATAAGGCTATTTTAATCATCACATTAAAAATCTATCCATCTGATTTAAAAGACAAATAAATACTGGCATACCCTTTGCTCTAATGAATATGTCTACACTAAAAACAAAGGATAAAGCAATGAACAACTTAAAACGTATATTCGTTAGTATTAAAAGCCAAATTGATCATGTTGCCGATGAGTTTGAAAATCATGAAGCACTTGCAGGTGTTGCCATTGAAGATTTACAGGAAATAGCCTCTAAAACTCGTTTACATTTACATCGTGTTAGCAAAATGTCTGAACAATATCAGCAGCAGTTAATCACTCAACAAGAGCAAGCTCATTTATGGTCTGAACGAGCAATAAAAGCTAAAGAGAAAGACGAACAAAAAGCCTTACAATGTGTAAAACGTTTACGCCAAGTGCAACAGCAAATTCAATCGCTAGAAAAACAGTGTCAAGAAAGCACAGCACAAGAAGAAAAAATACGTGCAGATATTGAGTTAATTCAAGATCAATTGCAGTCATTACAAAATAAAAAGGAAATTCTTGCAGCCAGACAAAACAGGACAAATTTACAAGTTTCTCTAGCAACCCATCATAGTGGATCTCTACAAGACGTACAAAATGTATTCCAACGCTGGGAAGGAAGTGTCGTTAGCTCTGAATTTTCACCCTCTGAACAAAATATTGATGCTGATAACTTTGCCAAACCGTTTGAACAAGAAGAAGATGAGTTAGCACTAAAAATAATGCTTGATGAACTGACTGAGCAAAATAATTCTTCAGAAAACAATAACTAGGAGATGATGATGTACGCAAATGATATAGAACTTGAGGTTAAAGTAGATGATTTTCAAAACCCTGAAAGTCAAAACTCAAAAAGTCTCACATCTAAAGTGACAACTTATTTACGCTGGATAGGATCTATCCTAATTATCCTATCAGCCATCAGTTTTATGCTGCAAGGACATGAAGAAATATTACCTGCCTATCGTTATTGGATTGGCCTAGGGCTTACTTTATTGTTATGTAGCGGCGGATTAGTCTGTGCTTATTTATTTCATGAAACCAAAGGGGCAAGAATATTTTTTGGATTAGGCGCAGCCTTTATACCTGTCCAAGTGTCTCAAGTTGCTGCCATGATCTATGCTTATTGGCATGGTAACAAGGCATTGCAGCCAGAGTATAGCTGGCTACAATTTATGGAAGTAAGCCCTACCGTGATTGCTATAGATTTTGTTATCACAGGCTTATTATTATTTTCAGTCAATTATGCGAGTTATTCAATTTTAGCACGCAAACATCTTAAAACGCTTATAGGCGCATCTGTTATCGGCAATACGTTATTATTACTGCCAATTCGTGATGCAACGCTTGTTCCACTAGTGATTGCCGCTTTATTTCTGTTTTTAAGAAAAACTGAACACAAACTACATAATGATGCCAGCATGCGCTTGGCAGAAGGGATGGCTGCCAGAGCACTAATTAGCTTACCTTTATGGATTCTTGCTGGTCGTAGCCTATTACACCCAGCCTCCTTTTTATTATTAATCGTCATTTCAGCCATACTCGTTATCTATTGTATTTATGATATTAAGCGATATACAAAATCCCCCGCCATCATTTATATGACTCAATGGATAGGGACTTTTGCCGCCATGACCATTTGGATATCAATCCTAAATGAACTTTTGCTAACCAATGACAATTATTTTGGTGGATTATTACCCATTGCTTTAATATTATTTGTGCTATCAGACAAGGTTAATTATCATGCTCAGCTTTATCGGTTAATCAGCTCAATCATTGCCATTGGTTTAAGTTATGCTGCTTTGTCAGGTCAAGAAACGATGGCTCCTCTTTTTGCAATTACTGCAGGTATATTATTGACAATAGCCGGTATGAAATATCGTGAAAAAATGCCTTTTATCAGTGGTAACATCTGTGTTACTGGCGGTTTGTTCTTTTTTTGGGAATACGCCATTAACTTTTACTCAAGTGCTCCATGGATTTGTTCAATTGGATTAGGTTTAATCGTCATTTTATTAGCTTCTTATATAGAGAATAAAGAGAAACAAATAATGGCTAAATCTCGTTATTATTTTAAAGAATTAAAAGGCTGGAATTAATAATGCTATCACGCTATAAACTCACGCTCGCCATTGCTCTACTCACCGTGTCTATTCAAACGGTCATGGCAGATAGATTAGATGACTTTAGTAGTGATGGATGTTCACAATTTCCTGATGGCACATTCACTCAACAAAACCTGTGGTGCGATTGCTGCATTACTCACGACATAGCCTATTGGCAAGGTGGAAATCGTAAACAAAAAAAACAGGCAGATAAAGAATTAAGGCAATGTGTCTTAAACAAAACAGGTCATTCTTTTCTTGCTGACACGATGTATTATGGCGTGGTAGTTGGCGGTTTACCTGTTTTTCCGACCTGGTACCGATGGGGCTATGGTTGGCGATACGGACGCGGTTTTAAACCATTGAACCTATTTGAAAAACAGCAAGTTAAAAAAAATTTATCCCGTTATTTTATAACAGTTACTCCAAATTCATGTGATTTTGAACACCCCGTTAAATTGATGATTAAAAAAGAGCTACTACAATGGTTACAAAAAGAAGAGTAACCACTTATACTTCACGCGGCCGTGGATGCAGTTTTCTATCGGTTGCTTTTTACCGATAGACTGCGTTGCTTAAGTTGCGTAACTTGCTATCGACAAAAATCAACTCACTATAAAATCCGCATCCGTAACCACGCGAAGTATATGACAACAATAGGATGAAGAATGCTAGAAAATATCTCAAACCAAAAGAAAGCCATATTCATGACTGTTGTTATTCTGCTGATCAGTCTTTTATTAATAACAGCACCCATCCCTCAAGACCCTGCCTACCACAACCTTGCTGATGATAGGCATTGGTTTGGTATCTCTAACTTTGCCAATGTTTTTAGTAACGTGCCATTTGCTATGATTGGATTGATGGGGTTATTTTTGTATTCAAAAAATAACAGTCAGGCCGCTCTATCCTGGCAAACTTTTTTTATTGGCCTTATTTTTGTGGCAATAGGCTCCAGCTATTATCACTTAACCCCTAATAATCACACGCTAGTCTGGGACCGCCTACCGATGATGATTAGTTTTATGGGATTATTTATCGCATTATTGGTAGAAAATATACCCAACTTTAATGAAAAACCAGCACTGCCTATGGCTGTTTTATTAGGACTATCCAGTGTTATTTATTGGCATTATCTTGACGATTTGCGCTTTTATGGTTTTATGCAGTTCGCCCCCTTAGTCGCCATCCCCATTATTCTTTATGTATATAAAGGCCGATATACCCATCGTTCATACCTTTTATATGGATTATTATTCTACATACTAGCCAAAGTTTTTGAATTAACTGACAGGTTAATCTTTGAGCAAACAGAACAGTTACTCAGCGGGCACACAATTAAACATTTACTAGCGGCAGCTGCAACGTATTGTATTTATCTAATGTTAAAACAGCGGCAGCCCATTAATGATTAAGGTTGAAATCCTTTAAAAACAAACACATTCACTTTCTAACCGCTGAGGCTAGCCATGTTTTGTCCAAAAGCAGGTCTACGTGTTGCATTCTAAAAGGCAATATTTCTGAATAAAACGTAGGGTGGAAAAGTGGTCATACATGTCACTTTTCCACCTTATTGTAAAATGCCAGATAATGCTATTGCTTATTCAACTGATGACGAATTCACCTTATGGGTTAAGGCCAAGTCTTCAAAAGGAGAAGAGAGCATTTGAAATTGAACTGCTCCGGAATTGGAGACTAAGGTTGTTTCATAACAGCCTGCTGCATACAAACATTGTGTCGAGCTTTGTATGCCTATGGGTTGGCTACCTTGTGGCATCTTCAACGTGGCTATTTGATTAACACTGATAAACTGGCGCGCCATCTTCGCTACA
>JAGLDH010000166.1 GCA_023145835.1 Methylococcales bacterium | reverse complement strand
GCCTCTGATCAAGCCCAATTATTTTTAGCTTGCTAAAACTGCCGATATTTCCCATGAAGATCGGTGCAATAGAGTGACTATTACGTCTCACTTCGTGAAAAATAGCGACAGTTTCTTCTGCGCTAAATTCTAATCAACTTAATCAGAGGTTTCTTAACTAGTTGATTTCAGCATACAATGCTCGAAATTCATCTGTTAATTTATGATTAGGAGCATAATGAATTAAGGGTTGTGATTCACTGTGCGATTCCCTCACTTTAACAGATGGAGATATCTTTGACTCTAATACCGGTAAATTTTCTGCTATTAACTCTTCAACTAATTGACGTGGTAAATTTGCTTGTTTTTGATATTGGTTAACAACAATGCCTTCTATTTCAAGGCTTTCATTGTGATCTGCTTTTACTTCTGCAATTGAATCCATCAATGTATATAAAGCATCTCTAGCAAAGGAGTCACAATCAAAAGGTATTAAGCACTTTTTGGCAGCAATTAATGCAGATTGACTATAAAAGTTAAGGATGGGGGGGGTATCAATATAGATAGCATCAAAGCCTTCTAGTTTTTCTAGTGCTTCTTTTAGTTTAAAAATTTTATATTTAGATTCTAGACGACTTTGCAGAGCTTCAAGGTCTGGATGACTAGGAATAACAAATAGGTTGGGATAAGGGGATTCATGCACTGCAGACTCCAAGCCAGCTTTTTCCCCACCAAACAGACTAATCCCCAAGGTATCTTTAAAAAAATAGGCAATAGTTTTTTCAGGATCAGTTACTTTTTGTCCCAAAATATATTGAGATGAATTCCCTTGCACATCAAGGTCAATAACCAGTGTTTTTTTTCCTTCAGCTGCACTGATTGCAGCTAGATTACAGGTGATGGTTGATTTTCCTACACCGCCTTTTTGATTAAAGATGACCCGACTCATATTATTTCCTCTGGAAATCAAATAGATAAAACTTTATTATAGAACTTGTGTCAGTAATATCAACTACGAGAGAAGGTTTCGGCCTGACATTCTGGGCACTTTGGCATTTTACTTGTTGATTTAAATGCTATTTGTTTACCACATTTATCACAAATAAAAGTACCTGGCCCTACAATATCATCACTTTTGTAGGCGTGATATTTGTTTGCTTGGTTTTGAATTTTAGCTAACTCTATTCGTGTTTTGTCTGCAAGAGAGCGAAAAGAGTTTAAGGCAAAATTTTCGATCAGATCTATATCAAACTTAAACCACTCAGAAAGAGAGTCTTTATCACTGACTGATGGAGTTGATTCTGCTGCATGCTCTATATCACGCATAAGAAAGTCAGCGACGGTATTAATTTCTTCCTGGGTTAGTCCACCTAGTTCACTCGTTTTATCTTTGGCAATTTCTAAAGTATCAGCTACAGAATGTAAAGTATCATCCATTAATTCGTATAAATGCTCCATGAGGTTATCGTAAGCATCAATAAATTTTTTATCACTCATAACTACTCCAAATTGGTTGATCTATATTCTAACGCGTTTGAATGGTTAGGGAATAGAGGATTAATGATATTGCTAGAATAAATGCATCAATGACATTGATGAGCAAAGAGTACTATTGATCGATAGGGTTCATTTTTTCACACTTTTGTATTTGTGTATAAAGGCAGTATGGATGAAGCGACAAAATTAGGGTATTGAAATAGTCAGTGAACTTTTTAACGACGTTTTAGTGACTCATTGTGCTTATTTTTTTTAATCGCTCAATATTCCAATGGTCTATCGCCCAAAGGAGAATATCATCTACCGAGGCACTTTTTAATAGAAGGGGTGGGTTTTGTTTTAAAAGTTCTAGCAATAAAAATAAAGTTTTTTCAGGTTTTTTATTTGATACTGCTTGGGCAAATGATTGTTTGCTTAATTTATCTCCCTGCTGATCTGTAATGATGGGAACATGACAATAATAGGGTGTTGGATAGCCCAGTAGAGATTGTAAATAGATTTGTTTAGGCGTGGATTCAAGTAGATCAAACCCTCTGACGATATGAGTAATATTTTGTTGATAATCATCAATAACAACAGCAAGTTGGTAGGCAGTAATATTATCTTTTCTTTTTATAATAAAATCGCCATCTTGACTTCTAATATTATGACTGAGGAAGCCCTGCAATTCATCCTTAAATGAAATTAAAATATCTTTTGATTTGATCCGTAATGAATGGGGAGAGGTATTTTCTTGTTTGTTCTTTCGACAAAAACCTGGGTATACAGGTGTGTTAGATAAGGCTTTGCGGGTGCAAGTACAAGGGTAAACCAGGTCTTGATGATTAAGTGCATCAACAATAGAGCTATAAAATTCCTGTTGATGACTCTGGTAGAGAATAGAGCTATACCAATGAAGGCCATAAGTTTGTAATGTTTCAATAATGCGATCAGTTGCGCCTTTAACATTACGGGGGGTATCAAGGTCATCAATACGTAAAATCCATTTACCTTGGTTAGCCTTGGCATGTAGAAAACTAGCGAGAGCTGTATAGAGTGAGCCAAGATGTAAGGGGCCGGAAGGCGAAGGTGCAAACCGGCCAATATATTCAGAACTCAGCGTATGACTCAGAGCTTAGCCCATTTGTTTTTCTCGAATTTCATCAAGTGTTTTACAATCTATACATAAAACAGCTGTTGGACGCGCTTCCAGACGGCGTATCCCTATGTCGACTCCACAAGACTCACAAAAACCATAGTCTCCTGATTCTAAATCAACTAAGGACTCATCAATTTTTTTGATGAGTTTTCGTTCTCTATCTCTAGTTCTAAGTTCTAAACTAAACTCTGATTCTTGTGTTGCCCGATCATTGGGATCAGGAAAGCTGGCAGCATCGTCTTGCATATGATGTACTGTACGATCTACTTCTGTCATTAATTCAGATTTCCAGTTATTTAGAATGGTCCCAAAGTGTTTTGATTGAGGGTCATTCATATACTCTTCACCTTCTTTTTCTTCGTAAGGTGAAAAACTGAAAGGTGAACTGTCAGTTTTAGAATCTGTCATCCATTAACTCCTAAACAATTTTTTAAAAACTGCGCATTTTTACCAGAATAGATTGTGAATTGCAAGGGATTTGTTAAGGTAAATTGTCAAAATTTCTGTTGGAACACATTATGAATACACGATTAGCACAGAGAATGGAGGGTTTTTCTCCTTTTTTTGTAATGGAATTATTGCAGCGAGCTAAAGAGTTAGAGCGGCAAGGAAGAAATATTATACATATGGAAATTGGTGAACCTGATTTTTCAACCCCACTAAGAGTTGTGAATGCTGGGATGCAACAAATAAGTGATGGGAGTGTTAAATATACGGCAGCAGCAGGGCTACCAGAGCTACGAAAAAAAATAGCCGAATTTTATAAAAAAACATATGGCCTAGACGTTCCTTCTCAACGTATTTTTATAACACCGGGTGCATCAGGTGCATTTTTATTAGCTTTAGGCGTGACCTTAAACGCAGGTGAAGAAATAATAATGGCAGACCCTTGTTATCCTTGTAATAATAATTTTGTGCAATTTTTTGGTGGGCGTACAAAGTTTGTGAATGTGAATGAAAAGACTCGCTATCAATTGTCTGCAGATTTAATTGAGAAAAATTGGAGCAAAAATACACGAGGTGTTCTGATTGCTTCACCTTCTAATCCAACTGGGACACTAATGTCTAATTTGGAGTTAAAAAAAATTATCCAACAAGTCAGTAAATTGGGAGGACATTTTTTTTCAGATGAAATTTATCATGGGTTGGTTTATGGAAAAAAAGCAAGCTGTGCTCTAGAATATAGTGATGATGTTTTTGTGATTAATAGTTTTTCTAAGTATTTTTCAATGACAGGGTGGCGAATAGGATGGCTTATTGTTCCTGAACAATTTATAGATCCTGTTGAACGGTTGGCACAAAATATTTTTATTTCCACAGCGACGCATTCACAATATGCTGCTCTAGCTGCACTATCCGATGAAAATATAATTGAGCTTGAGTCAAGAAAGAAAGAGTTCAAAAAAAGGCGTGATTTCTTATATAAGCATTTGTTAAGAATAGGGTTTGACATTTCTGTAAAACCTGATGGTGCTTTTTATATTTATGCAAATTGTTCGCGATTTACAAAGGATAGTTTTCAGTTTGCCAAGGATCTGCTAGAGCAAGAGGGCGTTGCTGTTACACCGGGTAAAGATTTTGGGTTTTATAAAGCTAATTGTCATATTCGCTTTGCATATACTGCATCAATCGCTAAAATAGAGGCTGCAATTAAACGATTGGAACGATTTTTATGTCAGTAAAGCAACTTTCTGCAAAAGAATTACAGAAAAAATTACAAGAGGATGTAAAACCCTTTCTTTTAGATGTTAGAGAGTCCTTTGAGTTTGATTTGGCTCATATTGAAGGGAGTCAACTTATCCCATTAGGCGAAATCCCTGATAGAATGAATGAAATAAATTCGAGCAAGGGATGTGTTGTTATCTGCCATCATGGAATACGTAGCCATCAAGTTGCTGCGTATTTAGATTATCATGGATTTACTAATATTTATAACTTGAGCGGTGGAATTGATGCTTGGTCAGTAAACTGCGATAGTACTGTTTCTCGTTACTAACCAATAACATTATGTTTTTAAAAGATTTTTACTCTGGGGCTAATGATTGTATTGCTATTACAGCTGAACAAGGTAGCCTTTTTGCCAAAGATGTCGCAAATGATTTTAACCCTCTGCATGATGTTGATGCAAAGCGCTTTTGTGTGCCAGGCGATCTGCTCTTTGCCATTGTTTTAGAAAAATATGGCATCAGTAAAAAAATGGTTTTTACGTTTGCCGGGATGTTAGGGCATGGTATTACTTTAAATTTCCCAGAAACCAATGAAAATCAGTTTGATATTAATGGCAGCCATAATAAAACAATTCTTAAAGTAGACAGAAAGGGTGAAATTAATTCAGATATTTCTGTAGTGACTGCATTAATGAAACATTATGTCTCTTTTTCTGGACAAAATTTTCCATATGTCTTAGTTCCTTTAATGGCTAAACAAAAGGTGATGATTAACTTAACTAGACCTTTGGTGATGTATGAAAGCATGACTTTGGAGTTTGATCATTTGAATTTTGCAGACCCACAAGTGGAAATGTTAGAGCCTGAATTACATGTTGATGGAAAACGGGGGAATGCACGGTTTCATTTTCAAATTAAATCAGGAGCTGAAATTGTGGGTAAAGGGTTTAAAAAAATTGTTATCAGTGGAATGCGAGAATATGAAGAAAAAGCGATGCAAACATTTGTGGATAATTATTTGACAAGAAAAAAAGCCTATTTAAATCTAAAAGGAAATGATTTAAAAAATAGAGTAACTTAGTCCTATTTTATAATTTCCAGAAGTTAAAGGCTTACCCTTTATTTATTGATGATTTAAAAAATTGTTAAGAATGAAGTTTTTAATTAAATTAGGTGCATTTAGGTCTAAAAAAGGTGGAAGGGTTAATTGAGACGCTTGTTGAATGACTAAATTGGTATTATCTGATGATATTGTGATTTGTTCATCGCTTGCAATAGCAATGATATTCGGATCATTAGGGAAAATGAGGTTCTGTTTTAATGACGGGCGGTGCAGTTCAATTTTAGGAAACTCTTCTGCTTTGAATCCTTCAACTAAAATTAAATCTAATTCAGAGTGGTCAAAAAACTGTAGTTGCTCCTCTAACTGAGGTGTTCTAGCTATATCAAATTCAGTAATCATGGCGCGTCGATGGCTTGAAACTAGCATAATAGGGGATGCGCCCGCTTGTCTCAGTCGATAACTGTCTTTGCCAGGTTTGTCGATTTCAAAATTGTGATGACTATGTTTTATCAGCCCGATACGCAATCCCGAACTTTTTAATAATGGTATTAGTTTTGATAATAAAGTCGTTTTACCTGTTCCGCTAATTGCAGCAAATCCTAAAACAGGGAGAGGGAAGTTTTTCATAAATGGAGGGTCTATTTGTGTCTAGGTTGATATTATTTTAAGACATTATACTTCGCACCATCATAGATGTGGTTTCCTATCGTCAAAATCAATTAGTTATAATAACTCATTCATAACAGCGCACAGCACATCCTAATAAAACCGATAAAAGGAGTCACCATTGATCAGAATATTTTTAGTGTTTGTGGTTCTATATATCGTCTTTTGGGGAATGCGACGATTATTAACATCTTCCCCAGAAAAAAAATCGAAGCTGATTAAGAAAATGGGGTTTATTTTGTTGTTGACTGCTATAGTTTTGTTTACAGCAAGTGGAAAATTAAATTGGTTATTTGCTTTAATCGGTATTTTTATTGCGTTTGTTTTGCGACAGCTCCCTTCTCTTATGCGATATATCCCTCAGCTTCATGGTCTTTGGATGGCATTTAACAAGAACAAACAGCAGTCATCAAAAAATACGGGAAAGCACTCAGGTAAAATGACTAGAGAAGAGGCATTTGATATTCTAGGACTCATACCTTCCGCTTCAAAGGACGAGGTTATTATGGCGCACCGTAAATTGATGCAAAAAATGCATCCAGATAGAGGAGGTTCTGACTACCTGGCGGCAAAAATAAACCAAGCGAAAAAAATATTGCTTGGTAAATAACAAATGGCTAGTCAATTAAGGCGATGGTATTTATTAAAAGTATTAACGGGATACCTCTGCATAATTCTAATTTCTATTGCTAGTTTAAGTTTAATAGGGTGTTCAACAGGAAAAAAAAACTTTGCACCAGTAAGGTCTTCTGTAAGAGATCTAGTTAGATCGAAAAAATATAAGACAAGAAAGTACTATATTGTTAAACGAGGGGATACTTTATATTCTATTGGTTTTCGATCTAGATTAGGTTTTCTAAAGCTGGCTGCATGGAATAATATTTCACCTCCTTATCATTTAACCGTAGGGCAACGAGTAAATTTATATAGGCCTAAGAAAGCATTTAAAAAAAGAGTTGTTAGAAAAAAAACAGTTGCAGTTGTGCGTAAAGAGAGAGGTTCATCACAAAAAACATCAAGAGTAGAGAGATCTACGTCACAAAAAAAGTCAACAATTTCAACCGATAATAAAAAAGTGCTAAAGTTTAATTCACAGTGGCCTCTTAAGGGAAAAGTGATTAAAAATTTTTCTCAAACAGATAAAACAGGGATCGATATTCTCGGAAAAGAAGGGCAAAAAGTTAGATCTGTCGATTCTGGGAAGGTTGTTTATAGTGGATCAGGGCTTAAGGCATATGGTAAATTGCTAATTATTAAGCATAATAATTTGTACTTAAGTGCTTATGCCTATAATCAGAAACTATTTGTTAAAGAAGGACAGTTTGTAAAAAAAGGACAGGCTATTGCTGAGGTGGGTGGAGTTGGGCGAACAAACGCTTTACTTCATTTTGAAATTAGAAAAAATGGAAATTCGGTAAACCCTCTTAATTATTTACCGAAACGATAATATAACGGCTTATAGCCATCTGAGTTGGATGAATGAGTATGAATGAAGAGCTTGTAGAAATAGATTCGCAAAAAGATGATCAAACAAGTGATAATAATGCTTTTGGTTTGGAGGAAACTCAAGTAGAGACTGTTGTTCCAGAAGATGCACATAATTCAAGTACCATTGATGCAACCAGGGTCTATTTTAATGAGCTGGGTAAATCTAATTTACTAACTGCCGATGAAGAAAAAATTTATGGTAAACGTGTTTTAAATGGAGATGAAGAAGCACGGAGAATTATGATCGAAAGCAATTTGCGTTTAGTGGTTAAAATTTCTCGTCGTTATCTGAATAGAGGCTTACCTCTTTTAGATTTAATTGAAGAAGGTAATTTAGGTTTAATCAGAGCAGTTGAAAAATTTGATCCAGAAAGAGGTTTTCGGTTTTCAACGTATGCCACGTGGTGGATTAGGCAAACAATTGAACGTGCGATTATGAACCAAACAAGAACCATTCGTTTGCCGATTCATGTTGTAAAAGAAATGAATGTTTATATTAAAGCTCAGCGAACTTTAGCACAAATACTAGATTATGAGCCAACGGCTGAAGATATAGCTAAACATTTGGATAAACCCGTTAAAACGGTTATGAGAATGTTAAAACTAAATGAACGAGTCACCTCTGTGGATGTTCCTGTCGGTAAAGATAATGACAAGCCATTAGTTGATTCAATTTCTGATGAAAAAAGACATTCTCCTGCTGAGCAATTGCAGGAAGATAATATGAAAAAAAATGTTACTCAATGGGTTTATCAATTAGCGGATAAACAAAGAGAAGTTATTTGTAGACGTTATGGTTTATGTGGCTATGAAAACTCTACTCTGGAACAAGTTGCTCAAGAATTAGGGGTAACGAGGGAGCGTGTTAGACAAATCCAAATGGATGGATTAAAAAGGTTAAAAGATATTTTAGAAGTTAGTGGGTATTCGTTTGAAGCCATCTTTCAATGATTAAAGTAAAGTACTTAAAATAGTACTTTTTATTTATGTATTTTACATGAGTGTTCCCTTTAA
>JAGLDH010000165.1 GCA_023145835.1 Methylococcales bacterium | reverse complement strand
TAAGCTCCCTCCAGATTAAGTGATTAGAATTGAGCGCAGAAAAATGGTCACTCAATTCACAAAGTAAGCCGTAATAACCATTCTATTGCGCCGATCTTCGTGGAAAATATCAGCAGTTTTAGCAAGCTAAAAATAATTGGACTTGATCAGAGGTTTCTCAACTAACCCTAATATTTTAAGAGATAGATGCAATGAATAAACAGATACATTACCAAGCTGATGTCCTTGAGCGATTTATTCCAATTAGTTTAAATAAATTAGCCTCAGACCTTTTATCATCTAATTTATTATCAACTGAACAAAAAACTGAATTTAAACAATTTTTCAATAGCTACACCTCGCTCTATCATGCAAAATCACATTCACAGCTTTTACGTTTAAAGTCTATCTACCGCCCCTTTAACCCAGATAGAGAAGAGTTAATTACACAAACTACTGAGCCAGACGAAAAGTTAAAGCAACTTAAAGGTGAATTAAATAATGTTTTAGAAAAAGCTAATTTTGAAAAATTATCAGAGAGTGATTTAAATGAAGCGCTTAATAAAATATCACCTCTTGGTGTTAAAGTTTCTGTTGATTTTAATGAGTTTTCTGAAGTTGCTCTTTTTTATAGAGGAACGGCTGTTCAAACTGAATCTCGTAGAAATTGGAAAAAATTTCAGTTCAAAAAACTTCCCTATGATATGCAAATATATCGCCGATTATTTGTTTTGCTACAACCTAAAAACCGGAAACAACGAATAAAAGAGCTCATCGAAAACGATAAATTAAGCCGAAAAAAAGCTGAAGACAAAGTTGATGATGCTTTTAAAGCGCTCGGTATTAGTGGTGAAGATGATGTGGTATATATTAAATTATTTAAAGATATCCCAACAGCTGATCTGGAAATGTTGTTTCCTAATACCCGAATAAAAATGCGATTGTTTGATAAAATAAAAATAGGTGTTACTGGTGGTGGTGGTGCTGCTGGTGGAATAATGGCAACTATTAGTAAATTTAGTGCGGCTATTGAACCGATGTCTGCATTAATTGCAATAGGCGGATTATTAGGCGTTTTATGGCGACAAATCGCAAAAATATTTTCCCAACGAGCTAAATATAGTGCCATATTAACTAAGAATTTGTACTTTTATAGCCTCGATAATAATATGGGAGCTTTAACATACTTATTTGACACAGCAGAAGCAGAGGAATGTAAAGAAGCTCTACTTGCTTATTTTTTTCTCCTTACAGACGGAGAAACCGATAGAGAAAAACTTGATAAGAAAATAGAAGCATATATATATGATCAATATAACATTCCAATGGATTTTGAAATTGATGATGGCTTAAATAAATTACAAAAATCGAAATTATTATCTAAAAACAACGCTGTTTTAAATGCTGTTTCCTTAGTTGACGCAAATAATCAATTAAAACAAGATTGGGCGAAGGTTATTGAAGGATAAAACCATGTCAAAAGTAAAACAAAAAAAAGCAACTTATAATAGAGAAGAATCACCCGGATTCGTAGAAGGAATAGGTGTTAAATATTATCGCTACTTATCAAATAAGTTTGGAACGGCGGATATACAGAACATCAACATTGATGATCTTCCTCCTGATGTTACCTTACAAGCACTCGCCAGTAACATTACTTCTTTCGCAGCTGCATTAGCTTTTGGAGTAGGTGCACTAACAACGTTTGTGACTATCTGGGTAGAATGGACTTATCAAGGCACAATGGATACGATGCTTTATTACGCACTTTACGGTAGTGTTCTCGTAGTTATGCTGCTGATAGAAATGGCCGTATTATTCTGGTTAGGATTAAAAACTGTCTATAGCTTGGCTTGTTTAACGGGACATAATCAAGCAACTAAAGGCTCATGCCTACCTGGTGATGATGCTGTGCCTAATATTTTAGCGCGTGCGGCATTAGAGGTTCCTGACCCTATTATTCACTACTTAGGAATTGACCCATTAAAACATTTATCAAAATCTAAATTATTTTTTGTCGCTTTTTTATACAAGGCAAAAGTTCTATTGAGCAGTTTAGCGGTTAAGTTTGTGCTCATCCGTTTTTTTGGTAAAGGAGAAGCACGTACTGCCTTTACTTGGGTTGCAATTCCAATTACTGGATTATGGGATGCGTTTACCCTCTATAAAGTAGCCCGTGAAGCGCGCTTAAGACTTTTCGGAAATAAACTGGCTGCGCATATTGTGAATGATATGTTGACTGATTCATTTATAAAACAACTGAGTCCTAAAGCACGTGAAGGTTCAATAAGAGCGATAGCAACTATGATGGTGCTTTCTCAGAACTATCATCCTAATATGCTTGTTTTATTACTCAGGCTAACAGATACTTTTAAGATAAAAGAGAGTTGTGAATATGATAATTGGGAGGATTTTTTAACCCTTTTAAATGAGGTATCAGCAGAGGAGCGCTATTTTTTATTAGATCTTCTTAGTGTTTCCGCAGCCTTTGATGGACATTTATCGCAACTAGAAAAACATCATTTACCTGAAGCATTTAAAGAACTCACAGATGTGTATATGGAACGCACTGAACAATTAAAAACATATTTATTAAACGGTCAGTTACATGCAGCTAAAACACTATGTACTTTAGATTTTAATCCAGGGTAAGAGCTTTTAATAATATTCCGCTCTTTTTAAATCTAATACCATAAACTTATGAATTGGATTTCACTCCTGGAAACTGCAATTCTTCTTAACACAATAAAATACCCCACGAACCAACCATGACTTGACTTAGTAATATACATATAGAAGTTTTAAATTCATTAATAATCCCCTGCTATATCTGCATTTATTATGAAACTAATTGTTAATATGAACAAAGCAACCTATTGGGCAATATTCTATTTTTGTATCTTTTTTTTCTCTACCAGTCAAACATTTGCAGGTGAGACTAAATTAAAAAATCAGCAGGGAATCACACCACTCATTGTTCAAAAAAAAATTGATTCAATTAAACAAAAATCAAATATTGAAGACCCTCTTAGATTACGTATTTTAAGTGCCTATTATTCAACTGAAGATAATCTTGATGAGCAGATACGGCTAAAGAGTCAAACCCAAAAATATCAGCAACAACTTAAAAATCTACCTAAAGATATTAAACGATTAGAAAAACGTATTAGTGAAATAGAAAACGACGTTAAGAATAAAAAGCCAGAAAATTACTCTCTTTATAATGAAGATAAGTTAGAACATCGTTTAAATTTAGAAAAATCAAAACTTAATGAGTTAATTTCTTCTATCAATCGATTGGAAGTTCAAATTTCCGAACATTTTAAACGACCAAAACAGATAAGAATACAAAAAGTAGACATTACCAATAATGTCGTAAACACTAAAAACAAACTAAATACTTTAGTTAATGAAGTTTCTAATAAATTAGAACTAAATGCCCGAAAAATCGAACTCGAAAGTCGATTACGTAAATTAAACACAATGTTGGCCAAATTAGACCAAGAAAACATTGTCTACCCAATAAAAGAACAAGCATTTAAGCTTGAGATACAATGGCTAAATTTGCAACGCAAAAAACTAAAAGTTTTGATTAAAACGATTGATGATCATTTAATCGAAAAACGGCAGCAAAACATAAGTAAAACACAAGAGGAATTAATTCAGGCTCAAAAAGAAGCTGAGGATAAACACCCATTAATAAAAAAAGTAACGAATAAAAATATTTACTACAATTATGTACTACAAAAAACGAATAAAAAGATAGAGCAATACCTAGCTAAGAATAATAAAATTGAAATTCGCAATAAACAATTAGATGCCGATTTTCAAAGTGCCGAGCAAAAAATAGATCTAGCAGGACTTAGCCCTGCCCTTGGTAATATATTACGAGAGCAACGTCGAAGAATCCCCTTAATTAAAGATTTTCAATACACATTTGATAAGATTCAGCAGGAAACTGCATTAGCTAGCCTTGAATTATTCAAACTAGATGAAGTAAAAAAATCTTTAGCAGATATAAACCTTGCCGTATCATCAGAAATATCAAATTCTATTCTAGAAATATCTGACAGAACAGATAAGAAGAAAATTCGTGCTGAATTACAACTATTGTTGCAAAACCAGAAGGAACTCGTTTTAAAACTGGAATTGATGTATTCAGAATATTCAAGAGCACTTGGAGATGTTGATTTTTCCCTACATCAACTTGTTAATTTAGGTGAGAAATTTAGTTATTTCTTAAATCAACGATTATTGTGGGTGCCCAGTGCCCCCGTCATCGACCAAAATTATATTCTTGAAATATTTGATGCTATTGTTTGGTTTTCACAGATATCGCATTGGAAACAAACAGCAAATGATATAAAACACAGCATTCAAAATCATCATTTTATAACCTTGCTTGGTCTTGTTATTATTTTATTATCAATAAGATATAAAAAAAATATACAACTCAAATTACAGACTGTATTAGAAAATAGCGCAAAACCTTATGCAGACAGATCTAGCTATACGTTTTACGGATTTGGTTATGCATTTTTGTTAGCACTCCCCATACCATTCTTTATAGCTTGGCTAGGAGGTCTTTTACGTACAAATGAACTATCAACGATATTTAGTCATTCAGTTTCTCAAGGTTTGTTAGCAGCCTCACTCCCTTTATTACTGATTCAGTTTTTCTGCCAAATATTTAAACCAAAGGGAGTAGTCCAATCTCTATTTTACTGGCATGACCATAGTATTAATTTACTCTATAGCCAATTAAAGTGGATGCGTTTTATCGTCGTTCCCGCTATTTTTATCATCACTATGTTTGCTGATGATGCATATTATAAATACAGCTACTCACTTGGGAGATTAGCATTAATCGTAGCTATGTTAGTGTTTTCTTATGTTTTTCATCGTCTTGCTCACCCTGTATCTGGATTGACCAAAGAGCTATATCAAGAATCACCTAACAGTTGGATTTATCGGTTGCGTTATATCTGGTATGGCTTAGTTGTGTTAATACCCTTAGTTATTATTGGATTTGCTATTGCAGGCTATTATCAAAGTGCGTTAGAACTTCAAGGAAAACTCGTTATTTTGATAAGGATAATATTTTTTACGACTCTTTTGCATGAGACCATCATACGTGCAATGTTTTTAGCCAATCGACAATTAGCTTTACAAAATGCCCGGCAAAAACGCAAACTACAGGAACAAGCAGAAAATAACGAGTCAACTAATACAGTTAATATTGAAGAAGAACCATTACTTGATATTCCAAAAATTAATCAACAAAGTAAAACAATTCTTAACGCTATGATCATTGCAGTTTTAGCAATAGGTAGCTGGATTACTTTACAAGATATTATTCCTGCTCTTTCAATATTTAATCAGGTAGTGTTATGGCAACACATGGTCATGGTAGAAGGACAAGAATTGTTACAGCCCGTCACGCTATTTGACATATTTATTTGCTTAGTTTATTTATTTTTAATGTCGATCTTTGTTAAAAATTTCCCTGGATTGACTGATTTATTTCTTGCTGGTAAATTTAGTATGGCAGCTGGTAGCCGATACGCCTTAAATCAGTTAACTCGCTACGCAGTGATTTCTATTACTTTTATAGCAATAGCAAGTAAGTTGGGGGGCAGTTGGTCCCAGGTTCAATGGCTGGTAGCCGCTATCAGTGTTGGCTTAGGTTTTGGTTTACAAGAAATTTTTGCCAACATGGTCTCTGGAATTATTTTGTTATTTGAGCGTCCAGTTAGGGTTGGAGATACTGTCACTGTAGGGGATATTACAGGTAAAGTCTGCCGAATTAAAATGCGTGCTACAACACTTATTGACTGGGATCAAAAAGAATTAATTATCCCTAATAAAACCTTTATTACAGATAAACTTATCAACTGGTCACTGAGCGACACTATAACCCGAATTGTCATTCCCGTTGGTGTTTCTTATGATGCAGATGAAGCACTCACGAAACGACTTCTTATACAACTTGTTAAAGAAGCTCCTTTAGTTTTACAAGACCCTGAACCATCTGTTTATTTTATAGGGTTTGGTGATAGTTCTTTAGATTTTAGTGTACGAGTATTTGTCCGTGAACTGAGTGATAGACTTCCTGTAACGGATGATTTACATAGAAAAATTAGGCAGGTATTTAAAGAACATAATATAGAAATTCCTTTTCCTCAGAGGGATTTACATATTAAGTCAGCAGTAAAAGGGATGTAGAAAATATACCTCCATCTCTTGTTAAGGAACCTCTGATTAAGTTAATTAGAATTTAGCAAGCTAAAAATAATTGGACTTGATCAGAAGCTCCTTAATATCCTTTTGAAACATGTTCTGGTCAACCACAACTGACAGTCTTGGCTATTTTAAAGATAGCCTAAATTATGTTTCAGATTGGTATACTTCGCGTGGTCACGGATGCGGAAAATATTGAT
>JAGLDH010000164.1 GCA_023145835.1 Methylococcales bacterium | reverse complement strand
CTTGATTGGGAGCCTAATACTTTCATAGTCTCTATCGCTCACCCGGCTTACGTATTGCTCAATTTATTGTAGGTAAGTTATACCCTTCACGAGCCAGAAAAAGGATAGCATTTGATTGACCCTGATTAACCGTCATAGAGGCTTGAGGGAGAATATCGCCAATTTTTAATGATAACCATAACTGGTATTCAGCAGCAAGAAATGGATTGTCAATATCTATCTCTATACGGCAAAGTGTTTTTCGACAGTCCAAATCAATGATTCCTGCGCCATCCAGTTCGCTACTATTAAATGCTCTCTGTATTTGATCAAGTGCTGAATTAGACCATGCCACATCAACCTGTTCCTCAGCAAGACTAGTCTCCATTACTTCCATAAGCTGCTCAGACTGTATGGATTCCTGTTCTACAAAATCCGGCGTAGTCTCTTCATTTCTGTTGGTTTCAGACCCTTGGTATTCGCCTGATAACTGGCTATCAACACGTTTGAAAAGATCGTTATGTGAAGATTTTTTTTGTAATTTTAAGCTATTCATTTCGGCTTTTAGCGCATGAATCTCTTTTCTTAAAGTACTAACCGAATCATTTTCTCTACTATATTGTGAGTGAGATATTTGCATTAGCTTATCTTTATTTTCAGGTGTTCTGGATGTTGATTCGGGTATATCAGAGTTAACATTTTTAAAGAGAATTAATGAAATAATCATCGCTGAGCTGATGATTATTAATTTACGAACAGATAACATAATATACCTCCATATTTTAGGTACTTTGGGTGCAGGATGAATAAGCTAATATCCAGCATAATCTATCTAGATTATGCTGGATCATTTGTGATTATCATTTTTGAACGTTTCTTAAGTTGAGTGACCAAATGCCTAAAAATTAAATAATTTAGCACAAACAATTATTATTAATAAACTGGTTGTAATTTTAGACAGTATTTTTTTTATTTCTCCTCAACGAAGTAAGTTTTTACTGATGAGCGCGATGGTAAATAGCAGGCAAGAGAATGAACGCCAAATTCTACACTTGTGTTCAAATCAAAAGCAAGCCATTGTCGCCCAGTTTCAGTATAACCTCTTGACTGAGAAGCAACATGGCTTGTACCGGTGCTATTATTACTGTAAACCGTACACCTTAAGGGGTTGGAAGTAATACCATCTCGATACACATTTACCCATATTTTGACACCATTAGTATTATCGGTGATATCTCTAACGATAGGACAGTTTACCCAACCACCTGCTGAACTTGCAGTACCATTAAAAGGTTCATTGCTAATTCCAGTCGTGGCGGAGCTATAAAAAATTTGAGCTTGTGACCCGTGCAATGGTTGGCACATAGAACCATTGTAAGCTTTTCTATTTACGGCTGACGCATTAAACGATGAAACTGATGCAGCTATTGCAATGATTAAAGATATGCTTTTTACTTTAGTGTTCATAATTTTATTCCTAATTTAATTAAAATAATATTTAGCTTTTATACATATAACGTTTTTCTTAAAACGTGGGTCAATAATACAAATATCAGTTTAATAAAGAAGTAAAGTGTTCACCTTTGTTCTGTGAAATATTAACAAAAGCAATAGTTAATATATAAGCCAAGAGCTCGGTCAGCTTAATATTTAAGCTACTATATAAGACCGCCAAAAAATGGAAACTATTCTTTGAGGTTAGGATGATATTGGATTTAGGAATAAGGGATCCAGAATAAAATAAATGGTCAGCCCGTAGGGTGGAAAAGTGAAGCGTATTCCACCATTTCACAGTAAAAATACCGGATAATGCTATCGCTCATCTGCTTACGCATTAAGAAATACTCAAAAGTAAATAAACCTGAAAAAAAGGTACTAAAATAGTTACCCTCCAATATGCTCATACCCCATAGTTGGAAGCTGTTTCATCATGTGTCATTTACAGAGTAAATATACTAGATCATTATTTTAATCTATATTATTAAATCAAATCACCAGCTTAACTCACCATTATTTTTTGCCATTCTATATTATTTTGGTATAGTAAATTTGCAACATTAAATATAATAATAAATTAATATTGGAAATCAAACAAAGGATTTCCAAATATTAAATATGAGGGTTTTATGAAAAAAAAAATATCTAATAAAAGAAATAATTTATATATTGAGAGTCATTTATTACTCAATTTAAAAGTTAAGCTTTTAAAATCAATTTCTTTAATATTATCCACAGTATTTTTAAGCTTATTTTTTTCATCTATTGCTACTGCACATAGAGGAGCAAAGAATGAAGTTGATACTTGTAGAATATTAATAGGAAATGAAATTGTTCATTTTTCTGCCTATACACCGACATTAACGCCAGGAGAAAGTTATTGCCATACTATTCCAGAGGCAGGAATAACTAATTTAGTTATTGATTATGAAGGAACAAAATTAAGGAATACCACGGTAGAGTTTGAGGTCACTAAAGAACCTGAAGGAACTAGAATATATTACCAAAAACCTGAAAAAATTAAAAAAGGCTCATGGGATGCTAAAATTGATTTTTCAGGTTCAGGTGCGGGGGAATATTTGACTCATATAACTATTATGAATCAAGGTAAAAAATTAGATTCCCATATACCTTTTACTGTCGGTATAGAAGAAGATAACTTTCCATACAAATTAGTTATTCCAATAGTTTTAATCATCATTACCTTAATTGGAATACAGGTCAAAGTGAAAAATAGAGAGCCCTCCAGTGATGATTATATAGATAGCTGATATGATTTTAATTTAAGAAACTTATATGGAATAAGTTTAACGTAGGGTGGGCAACTCCTTTTTCTCACTATTTCCAAACAGTTTTTTGTGGGTATAAAAATATGCCCATCCTACCTGACGCCAAACACGAAGTGATTTCCCCGAGGGGTTGGCCTAGATAACGACGCTAAAATGTGAGGCTAACCTATTAATTTCTAAGATTACAGATAATTTTTCAGATAATATCATTCCACGATTTCTAAATCGGCTATGTAAATTGCTGTCATCGTTTTTCCATCGCTATCCTTTTCATGGCTCGAATACCAGGACACTATTCCTTTTTTATCATTGATTTAGGCAAACCCTGTGTAGGAGTTGTCACCACTGCTGGGCAGGATAGCGATGTTTTTTAGTTCATCACCGATCAGCCAATAAAGCCCCGTCTTTTTGCCTTTCTTCGTATTTCGACGTCCTCCGACTAGATATCGCTTTCCCCATTTTTTGATGAGTGGCTCACCCATGACGAATGGAAAGTCATGGTGTTCCCATTTTGGTAAGGCTCTCCTTTACGCGTTACTCCGATAAGTTCGCCATTCTCTGCAAATACAAATGACGTTTCATCGCCTCGGTTGTCCTGGTATACGGAAGTCAGTTTCCATTCGAGTCCGTCGGTACTTTCGAAAAGTGAGGTTTCACTGACAGCTATAGTTTTCCCTTTACCATCTGCTTGGGGAACCCGCTTCGTTCTGCGCCCGCTCAAATAGGCTTTATCCTTAAAAGGCATTGCACACCTGACAAAGTAACCATCCGTTCCCGCCAGTTGGCCAACTTTTTCCATTTTTTGTAGAAACATAGCTACCGCTATGACTACTTGCTGATAGACAGGTTCTTATCATCTTTTGCCGCATCAACATAAATGGCTCCCACTAAAACAGACAACGTATCATTGAATGCTAAAAAATGAGGATCACGCACATCCCAACTCGAAAGGCTGAATCGATGTGATTCAGTCCACTCTTTTCCATCAACAGACGACAAAACGATGACTGCTGATTTAGAGTTGATCTGATCCCGGCTCGAACTAGATCGAAATGTCAGTCAGAATTTGTTTTTCCAACGAATTAAATCAGTAAAGGCATTGTGGCCACCGTTTTCAAAAATTCGACGAGCATTATTCACTACAATATGAGAGTATTTGGCATTGTTATGAATATAGAAAAAATCGATCACACAGGAACAAACCAATCATTCAAGCACCACAAAGGTACTTCTCTTTTTAAAATAGCCCCCTTTTGGGTCAAACACTACTTTCATTTCTACAACCAGAAAAGCTTCCCTTACTAAATACAGCCGAAATGACTCAAGTCAATTCGTAAGCAGGATAAGCGACAGCGTTATCCAGTACTTTACTTGGATGTCTGAAGTAATTGCCAAAAATCTGATTGTTTTTTAATCCCTAAAATTTTCTGTGTAGTCTGCATACCAGAAACACTAACACCATAAACCCCTCCCCCCGGAGTTGTCCAATGGCCTGAAAAATACAATCCTTTTATAGGCGACTGATTCTGGATTCTAGAAGGCCCTATCTGGCTAGGTGTTACATCCCAACCGTAGGCTGAGCCTTGATAATTCTGAGTATATCGGTGCATTGTTTTAGGCGTCCCTCCTTCTACAAATAAAATATGATTTTCTAAATCAGGAATGATTTCTCCAGCTATTTTTAGTAGAATTTTCATATACTCTGGTTTAGCTTCCTTCCATAACTCAACTACATGATAAGGCAGTAAGGTAGTCAACATTAACAAATGCTCCCCTACAGGTGCTAAATCTGGATCAACTAACGTAGGGACTGTAATGCTGAGCCACGACACTTCACCTTGCTGGGTTTTGGAAAAGCTTTCATCATGATTAAAATCTCGATAAAAAAAAGACTCATGACAAAGTTTCATTTTTGTTAAATCTAGATCTGTAGCAATATAAACAGCAAAAATAGATAATGAATGCTGCATTTTCTTTAGTCGTTGTAGATAACGAGAAGGGAAATATTGTTCCCCTACCATATTATAGATTGTCTGTTGTAAATCAGCATTAGACACTACGTACGAAGTATTGATTCGTTTATCATTGACAATAACACCTGCAACTTGCTCATTTTCTATGATAATTTTTTCAGCCGCTGACTTATATAGAATATCTCCATCATAACGTTGAATCGCTTTAACTAAAGTACTTGCAAGTTTCTGAAAACCACCCTTGCAATAATAAGAGCCATCCACCATATATCCAATCAACATGGTACTCCAATAGACAAAAGAGACTTGAGATGGGGGGAGCCCTAGATAAGGCCAATTACTCGCAAATACAGCAAGCAATTTTGGATTTTTTATATAATTCATTGCAACGTCAGCTAATGTAGACTTCCTATATTTAAAAAGTACGGGCATTAACGCCTTCGCACGATCTAAATCAACTTCTGGTAATAACTCATCCGCTATATTTATTTCTTCTGCTAATTTTAAACACAGTTCAGTTAACGTTTTAAGACCCTCATATTCATCAGGAAACTGTTCAGACAATACATTGACAAATGCTTCAATTGTTTGAGGTAATTCAATTTTCACCCCTGGGTAAATAACATGACTGAATGGATTTATATTGATAAACTCAATTTCATCCAGCATCTCCAGCGCATGTAAAGTTTTATAGATAACTTGACCGCCAGAGTAACCTTGTTCTCCACAGCCACTAATTAAATGAACCCCAGAATCAAATTGGTATTTTTTCCGCTTAAATCCATGAGCATACCCTCCTGGACGGTCGTGGGCTTCTAAAACCAATACAGATTTTCCTGCTTTTGCAAGCAAGGCCGCAGCTGTTAGCCCCCCTATTCCACTACCAATAACAATAACATCATATTGTTTCACGGTTTAGTTAGCCCCAATTTTTCCCATAAAATAGAAGGAGACTCATAACACATTTCTTCTGTTGCCATTTCCACTGCTACCTGACAGGTATGCCCCCGAGTTAGTCGATGCCTCTTATTTTTATCTACAATCAGGTAATTCATTTTCAATCTATTTTCCCACTCGCAAATCCCTGCATGAACAATAATTTTTTGTCCAAACTTAGCAGGTTTGGCATAGCGGACTCGTAAATCAATCACAGGCCAAGTATAACCGGAGTCACGCATTGCCATATACCCGTAGCCAATCTGATCTAACAAAGCACAACGAGCCACTTCAAAATATTTTAGATAATGTCCATGCCACACAATTTCCATTAAATCTACATCAAAAAAAGGCACATCAATTTCTACTTCGCAATTGACAATCTCTTTAGTCATATAATTGCCAGCTCTGTTCTTGAATTAACTGCATACATAGTCGCAATTCTTTTTCCATCGCTCTATCAGTCTCTAAAAAGCTTATTTTTTCCCTGACCTGGTTCATTGTTTTTTGTAAATTTGGGCTTAATAAATCTTGCTTTCCTCTTAACTCAACACCTTGAACGGCTACGATTAAAAGTGCGGCAGCAACCTGCTCAGTTAACTCTAAAACTCGCATGCAATCTCTTGCTGCAATGGTTCCCATACTCACTTTATCTTGATTGTGACATTCAGTAGAACGAGAAAATACACTCGCTGGCATCGTATTTTTTAATGCTTCCGCTGTCCATGCAGACACTGCGATCTGAACAGCCTTAAACCCATGATTCAGCATAGCTTGGTCTTTTGAAGCACCTGATAAATTAGCAGGTAATCCATGATTAAACTTAGTGTCCATAAGTTGTGCCATTTGTCTATCCATCAAATCAGCCAAATTTGCCACCACTGTTTTCATGCTATCCATTGCAAAAGCTATATGTCCACCATAAAAGTGCCCTCCATGTAAAACATGTTCACCTTCAGCATCAATAATCGGATTATCATTAGCACTATTCAGTTCTTGTTCTATAAATTGCCTAAACCAGGGGAGAGCATCTTCCAGCACGCCGATCACATGAGGCGCACACCGAAGAGAATAACGATCTTGTAACCGACTATCATTTCGTGGAGCTTCAACAGCCAACTGAAAATCTTCTCTAATCCGTTGTGCAACCCTTATTTGTCCAGAATGGGGCTTAACCGAAAATAACTTTTCATCAAAATGATAAGCATTTCCTTTTAAGGCAATAGAGGCCAAACTGGTAATACGTGTGCATAATTGTGATAGATACTCAGCTCGTTGAAAGGCCAGACATGCCACCGCAGTCATCACTGCAGTACCATTCATAATCGCTAAGCCTTCTTTTGGCTTTAAGGTCAAAGGTATTATTTTCAGTTGAGAAAAAATCTCCTGAGTTTCTAATGTTTTACCTTGATAATAAACTTCTCGTTCACCGGCTAAAACAGCAGCCACATAAGATAATGGTGTTAAATCACCGCTTGCACCAACTGACCCTTCTTCTGGTATTAATGGCAAAATATCTTGCTGTAGAAGTTGAATAATGTGTTGCAACAACAGATAGCGTACTCCCGAAAACCCTTGCGCCAGGCTATTCAATCGTACAACTAAAATTGCGCGAGTTTGTTGCTCATTAAAATGCTTACCCAAACCACAGCCATGAAAGGTATATAGATGTTTAGGTAGCTCTTCCACATGTTTTAAAGGAATTGAAACCGTACAGGAATCACCATAACCCGTCGTTACTCCATAAACACAGCCTTCCTCCTGTAACAATTTATCAATAAACTCGGCACCTTTATCAATACGCTTAACAAAAGTAGGTTCATCACTTAATTGTACTGTTTGTTTTTTCTTGGCAATAGCACAAACATCTTCAATGGTGAGCGCCTGTCGTCCATTGACCATGACAGAATATTTACTCATCTTCGGCCTGCCAAAAATCATAAAAGTTAAACCACTGTAACGGTGCTTTTAAACAATAACTTTGCAGCCTGGCAGAGAAGTCCTCTACACATTGTTGAATGGCTGCTGTCCTTTCTTTTCTTGAAAAAGAAAGTCCATCACTAAAGAGATCAAAATAAATGTTCTGTCGACCCTGTTCCTTTATACAAAAAAGAGTATATACCGGACACTTCAAGAGTAATGCGAGTACAAAGGGCCCTTGAGGAAAAGAGGCTGGTTGTCCTAAAAAATTGGCTTGAGCAGTGCGACCCTGCCCTGCCACAGGTGTTCTATCAGCAGCAATAATAACCATTTCTCCTGCTTCAATTTTATCTTGTAATAACATAGCCGTTGCGGCATTAACACTTGTTACCTGTATTAAATGCAACTTGCCAGAATCAGCATACTTATTCAACAAGCTATTAAATTTTTCTGTATGTTTAGTATGTACTAACACATTGATAACAACCTTATTTCGTAATTGTGCAATCACTCGACAGACTTCCAAATTACCTAGGTGTGACCCTAATATGAGTACACCCTGCCCTCTATCAACATGCTTTATTATGGATTCTCGGCCATGATAATCAACATCGTCTAACGTTAATGATCCACTCCATGCCGCTAATTTATCTATTAAAGTATTAGCAAAACTAATAAAATGTAAATAACTACCTTTCAACCCATCATTAATACCTGGATTATCCAAATAAGTTGATATTCGCTTTAAGTATTGACGACTGGCCACTCTACCCTTACGATTGATAACCCAATAATAACTAACGACGGGGTATAAAAAAAGCTGAAGTACTGTACGACCAAAAATAAGGTAAACTTTTAACAATAAATGCATACCCCAAACAATCCCTCGCTCTTCTATCTGAGCCCAATGATTTTTCATTTAAAATGTCTTAAAAGTAATTTAGGAAAACGTAATAACATACCAAAGAATAATTGAGCATGTATTCTAGAAATGAGCAGATTATCATGCAACATATTAAAATGGGACACCCCATTGACAGGATACTGTACGTCTGTCGGAAGATTAATCACTTCCACCCCTTGCCAGAACAAGCGAACAACGATATCTATATCGAAATCCATCCTTTGGCCAATGTTTGTTGCTTTTAACAACTCATCAACTGCGGCTAACGGATAACATCGAAAACCACACATTCCATCCATTATTGAAAATGACAGTGTATTAATCCAGATCCATTGATTAGTAAATTGTCGTCCATATAATCTTTTTTTGGGTACTGATTGATCAAACAAAGGTTGACCGATAATCAATGCAGCTGGAGATTGCTTACTTACACCCAAAAAACGTTGAATATCCTCTAGCTTGTGTTGCCCATCTGCATCTACCTGAATAGCATGGCTAAATCCGTTATTAATCGCCAATCTAAAGCCATCTATTACAGCGGCTCCTTTACCTCCATTTTGTTTTCTTTCTAATAATGTCACCCAGTCACTTTCATGCATAGCTATTTGCTTTAACGTCTCTGTACATTCAGTCAAACTTCCATCATTGATTAAAAAACAGTGTAACCCAAAGTTTTTTAATTGTTTAATCACAGATACGATTACACCTTGATGATTGTAAACAGGAATCACTATGCACGTTGTCATTCCTGCTCCCCATAAACTATCCGCCCCGAACTGTGAGCATTTTTAACTGAAGATAATTCAAAATATAATTTGTGTGTTTCAGCTTTCCAATCGAGCTTCATTTTTATAAGTTCACCTGGCTGAATAATTTTTTTAAATTTAATCACTTCCATTCGTAAAAAAGGCAAGTCAATATCAAAAAAAATTTTTCCAATTTGTTCAGACCAAGCCAACTGAGTAACCCCAGGTAAAACGGGTTGATCTGGAAAGTGACCAGAAAAATAGACTAAGTCCGGTGATATTCTTAGGTGCAATTCCACAGATTTATCCTGGTAATCACAACTTACTATTTGTGGAAAATGAGTATTTCTTAATGAAAACAATTGAGTCAGAATATCTTGATTTATTTTTCCTTGTACTGTTAAGGGCAGCATCGAAATAAACATCCATTTGCGCGGTAGTACTACCGTTTCAAATTCATGCATCAAATCTTTCTTTAACTGCCTTATCAATACACCCCTTCCTTGCTTTTCCAGAAACTTTAATCCTAAATCAGTTAATACCAACGCTGCTGCAATTTTATCTCGTCTATCTGTGAGTAATAAAGTATATGCTTGTTGTACCCAATCTGAAGCATTCAATCTATTTTCCAAGCTATCCAACGACAAACGCTTTTCTTCCACTTTAACAATACGGTCGACTCGACCTAACAATGCAAATCGTTCGCCTTTAATAACCTGAATATTGTCATCAAGTCGATAGGATTCTTGGTTGGGTAAATAAGGTGAAGATAAATAACTATCCCCCCTATCATCGATGGTAAGGCTAATACCATCAAACATTGACCATAACTCATCATCAACACTTTGCCTCCAAGCAATTCCTCCTGTTTCTGAGCTACCATAAATTTCCAATACTTTATGTCCACTTTTTTGGGCTATCTGTGCTGAATTTTCTAGCGTTAGTGCCCCACCAGAACTAAAAATAGCCGTTAATTTTTTCAACTCAGTCCAAGGCGTTAAATCATCCAACCTTTTTAATTGTGCTGGGCTTGCAACCCAATATGCAGACAAGTCTTTCGCTATTTTTAATAATGGCTCTGGACTAAGGTACATTTCACTATGAAAACAACGTCCTGCCGCTAATGGCCATAACACACGAAACAATAATCCATAAATATGTTGATGACTGACCGTACCAAATACTTGCGCATTTTTCAGTTGAGCTCCCCAACATTGCTCTAAGGTCTCAATTTCATTTTGAAATTGTTGTAACGATTTATTGATTGCTTTGGCTTGTCCGCTAGACCCTGAGGTAAAAATAGTCATTTGTGCTTTATGACTGTTTAGAGGTTTTAATTCTACAGAATGAGTACTATCAGGAATAACAGATATTTCACACCCTTGCCAATCGCCCACTAATAAGCAACCTAATTCAGTTAACTGTTCAGCTGCTGCTTGTTTATTATTAGCCGCTATCCAAATTTTTTTTTCGCTATGTAATAAAGCAAATAAGCTAACGCAAAACGGATAAGCTTGTTCATAATACAAGGCAAACTGGTCATTTTTTTGGCTATAAAATACGGCTGATAATGCTTTTACATCAGAATAAAAACGCGCATTATCTATTAATGTTCTATTATAGCTAGCGATGATTGTATGCTTCTCTTTCGAATTAAGCACGCAATGAGAAAGAGCTGTTAAGTTAACGGGCATGATCTTGCGTTCTAATTCTTACACCATACTCAATTGCCATTAACAATCCCATTAATACGTAAGAAATAAATCCATTATATAAGCTCCAAAAAGCGAAACTACTCCAGAGTACTGTTGCCGTTGCAACCAAACCATTAAACATAAAAAAGACACACCAGACTTGAGTCACTTTTCGAGTATAACGTATCCCTTTTTCAGGTAAATCAGGATGCTGCAATCTAGCGAACCGTTCAATAATCGGTGGAGGGTAAAATAGGCTTGTAAAAAAGACAACAAAAAAACTAAAACTGATGAGTACTGGATAGAATTTTAAAGTAATCATATTGTTACTCCACAGCGCGAACACACAATAAATAAGTCCAAGAAGTAATATCAATCGATTCCATTTTTGATTTACTCGCATTGTAAGTAACCGTACAAAAAGTACCAATAATAGAATAAGTGCAATTTGCCACGGCTCTAGAAATTTAATCCCATAAAAAACAGCTATTGGATAAGATATGGTTAAAAAGCCAATAACACCTCTAACCAAGCTCCCCATATTAATCATTCATTAATTGATAAACCGCCTCAACTACATCATTAATTGTTCTAGCACTTTTAAAATCTTCTTGCTTAATAGCTTTTCCGGTTAATTCTTTCAATTTAACAATCATATCGACAGCATCAATGCTGTCAAAATCGAGATCTTCACTAAGCCTAGCATCTAAAGTCACCAATTTCTCTTCAACCTCAAACATTTCCAGCATCATCTGTCTGATGACTTGCAAAATCTCATCACGATTTTTCATGATTTTTTTGCCTGCTCAGATTCAATAAACACAGCTAATGAAGAGACAGAAGCAAATATTTTAACAACATCATCCTTCTCTGCATCTATCCGAACATCATATTTTTTTCTGATTGCCAATCCCAACTCTAAGGCATCAATTGAATCTAAGCCTAAACCTTCATTAAATAAAGCTTCTTGGCTATCAATATCTTCAACATTCAAATCCTCCAAATCTAGTGAACTGATAATCAATTGTTTTAATTCATTTTCCATTCTACTTCATCTCGTTGTTGACTAAAATAGTCCTGTAAATATCGATTAAACCGCCGAACAGCAATCGTTTTTGGTTCTATTTCTAAAAAACTGTCGAGTACCATATCATTTCCTACTCTCATCGCCAAATGAAAACGATGGTTAGGAATTTGATACCATTTTTCCTGCTTGGTCAATGTACTAGGGCTACAATATAGTGTAACAGGTGTAATAACTGTATTGGCTCGTAATGCAATATGTGCAGCCCCTCGTTGAAACTTATAATCTTGACCAGGTACTGTCCGAGTACTTTCTGGAAAGATAATAAGCGTACCCCCTGCTTTTAAATAAGCAACACACTCATTTATCATTTTTTCAGAATCACCATTACTGATATATCCTGCATTGGTCACTGCTCCTTTAATATAAGGATTCCTCCATAAGCTTTCTTTAACGATACAATTTGCATAAGGAATTCTACTAATTATAAAGACTATGTCTATCAATGTAGGATGGTTAGCTAAAATCAACTGCCCAGGTCTGTTCAATTTTTCTAAACCATTAATTTCATAGGTCATCACTCCTAATCGATGCATTAATCCTATAAATATATAAAAGCTGTAGTGCACACTTAATTGCGCCCTCTGTCTTTTTTGATGACCTTTAGATGAAAAATAATTAAGCGCAGGAAAGATCAGTCCCCGAAGAAAAAGCCCCCCGACTCCAAAGGCAAAAAAGCTAAACCCTGTTGCAAACAAACGCCAATAATAGTTGACTGACTCAATCATCTTCTCTCCCAGCACCAGCTATGACGTGGAGTATGAATAATCAGATTTTCTTTATTCTCTGACAAAAATTGTATTAATAATGGAACTTGTAAGGGTTGTTCACCATCATCTCCTTTCTGTTCTTGTATACTAAAACGGAGTGGAATTCCTAAGCCAACGTTACTAAGACTTAATGCAACTACACAGCTCTCATTAGTCGATAACTTATAAGGCTCTTCAGGGTAAAAACTGACTAAAGGATCATCATATAAAACAATCAACACCTCACTGTAGCCTTCATCAAACAGCCCGGTCGCTTCGATAAAAGCAGCAGCAATACCTTCTTCACCAGGCGCGATTACTGTACTCTGCAATTTATTTTTATAAGCCATAGAAAATAGACCCGCTATTGAGTTATGCACTGATAAGCTAAATGCTGTGGGCGAAATTTCTTCTCCACCTTCGATCATTTCCATCATTTTAAAAGATTTAGCCAATTCACCATGAGTTGAGCTAAAAATAGTAGGAATATTTGTATTTTTATCTATGCATAAATTAATGGCACAAAAGACTGTTCGAGCTAATGGGCTTAACCGCCTTTTTAACATTTTGGGTATAGAAGAAAGTAATTCATCCTGAACTAAAGGATCAGTTTTTTGATCATTCTGAGGAGGCCAAACACTCCATCGTTGCACTTTAAAGTCTTGGTACATACTTATTTAGTTAATCAGGAGGCTTCGAGAGTTACTTGGGCACGCCTTTATTGGCAAGCATATCGGCTTTTTCATTTCCTGCATCACCAGAATGGCCTTTTACCCAAACCCAATCTATCTTGTGGCTTTCAATTGCAGAGTCTAGCCTACGCCATAAATCTTCATTTTTGACTGGTTTTTTAGCGGCTGTTTTCCAGCCTCTTTTTTTCCAGTTATCCATCCATTCAGTAATACCTTGTAAAACGTATTTAGAGTCAGTATGTAAAACAACCAAACTAGATTTTTTTAATGTCTCTAAGGCTTTAATAGCTGCCATTAATTCCATGCGATTATTCGTTGTCTCCTGTTCCCCCCCATATAATTCCTTTTCGATCGACTTATATTTAAAAAAAACACCCCACCCACCAGGCCCAGGGTTTCCTTTGCACGCGCCATCTGTATATATTGTGACTAGGTCAGTCATCATTTGTCCTATGTATTGTAGATTTTACCCCCATTGCTGCAGTAATTAACCGAGTAGGCTGTGCTTTAACAGGTGTTAATGGAATTAATGTGTATTGTCTTTTAACAGCTTTCACCCCAAATGCCATTGACAGAAAAGTCCTCTTTCCTATTTTAAATCGATCAGGTGTAGTAATAATTGAATCGATAGTAAATTCAGACGTCGTTTTTATTTCAAAATTAAGTATTTTTAGCCAATCGGACATTCTACCCCGAGAAATAAAATAACTATGCCATGAATCAGACATTTTTTTATTCCACACTGACTGCATTCGAACATAAATATTCAAGGGGTTAAAGCATATAATAACAACATCTCCTCCGGGCTTTAGTACCCGTTCTATCTCCCTCATCGTTTGAAAACGATTCAGATCAAACTCTATTAAATGAGGCACTAGAACCAAATCAACACTTTCAGTCTGAATAGGCAATTTAAAAGGGTTTGCACGGATTTTAACCGCTTCATTACAACCTTTACCTTTTACATCGACAATACTGTATCTTTTATACAAAGAGCAGTCGATAAAAGTATTTTCCCAACCTAAACTCCCTATTTGCAGTACTGTTTGCTTGCAACTCACCGTTATAGATCGTGCGAGATATTTATTTTCTTGCACTTGTAGCAATTTTCCTTGAGGCGTTTCAAAAAAGGAAAATAAAAACTTTCTTTTCATATATCAATATATAATTAGCACACTCAGAGGCGATGTTTTTTTTGTAAAAAAATGTATTATTAACAAAGTAATATAGCTAATAACTACATATTTATTTAAGTTCTTCTATAATTGTTAATAACTAAACATTCTACTCAAAAGTAATAACCATATGGTTATATATACTATTTATTGTGATTAACCTTCAACAAAATAAAGCGCAGTTAAAAAAAATGCATTTTGCTATACAATTAAATCATCTTTATTTTTTTACAATAGTTTATAGTCGGGTGTCGATGTTTCTATCTAATTCTATCAGGTCAGCTAGCTATTTACTTTATTTGATTCTATTTGTCACTGTTGGGTGTACAGAAAAAACGACTAGACACGTTTATATCAACGAACTTCCATCCCCTATTGAACAACAAGTAGATACTGCATCTCAAGATACTGAGCTTAAAAATTTTCAAATAAATCCTACCACTGATAATATCGTTTCAGAAGTTGAAACTAAAACAGAACCTAAAGAAATACAAAAAAAAATACACTCCGTCTGGGATCGTTTATTTTCACTTTATGCATTACCAGAAATAAAAAACTATCGTATAGACCGCGAAATAAAAACTTTTCTTAAAAACCCGAAATATCTAACAAAAATTCAACAGCGAGCAGAACCTTATCTATACTTTATTCTCGATGAAATAGAAAAAAAAGGACTTCCAGGAGAGCTTGCTTTACTCCCGGCTATCGAAAGCGGATTTAAACCACATGCTATTTCAAAAAGCAGAGCACTAGGTCTTTGGCAATTTATGCCTGCAACAGGGCGTTTTTTTGGTCTAAAACAAAATTGGTGGTATGACGGTCGAAAAGATATTTACGAATCTACTCAAGCAGCTACAACTTATTTAAAACAGCTTGGCAACATATACCATGGGGACTGGGCTTTAGCATTAGCCTCTTACAACGCTGGAAATGGAACCATAAGAAAAGCTATTCAAAAAAATAAGAAAAAAAATCTTGCTACCGACTACTGGTCCTTATCTTTATATAAAGAAACAATGGATTATGTTCCTAGGTTATTGGCTATTGCCACCATCTTTGCAAACGCTGAGCAATATAATATTCCTTTACTAGAAACCCCTAATAAACCTTATTTTTCTGCTGTAAAAATTCAATCTTCGTTAGATTTAGATATTGCAGCAAAAATGGCACTCATGTCAACTTCTGATTTTCTTATGCTAAACCCTGCATTTAAAAGACCTAGCATTGACAATCATGGAGCTTATCACTTATTAGTTCATACCGATAAAGTAGAATATTTTAAAAGCAAACTAGCTAAAACATCTAAAAAAGATAGGGTTAAGCCTTCTCGTCGCCACAAGATCAAATCAGGTGAAAACTTAGGTATCATTGCAAAAAATTACAATACCTCTATTTATGCATTACGCCAAAAAAATAACCTTCTCAGTAACACGATAAAAGCCGGTCATTTTTTACTGATCCCCGGTTCATCAAAATTTTCTAAAACTTTAGCCACATCAAAAAATAGCAGACAAATTTATACTGTAAAAAAAGGTGATACATTTTGGAATATTGCGCGTCAATTCTCTGTCCTCAGCCAAGACATAGCACATTGGAATAATATTTCTTTATCTAAAGTGTTGCAACCAGGACAAAAATTAATCATAGAAGAAAGTTAATGATTAAAGACCATTTGTCTTATAAAATAGTGTAATAAACTTTTTCATAAGAACTCATATTAACTTCCTTCTATTTCCATTTGTATAAATCAGGAGCTTTACTGATAGTTACAACACTTCTTTAGTCATACCCTCCTCTTTATCCAACTGTTTTTTTCAATTGGTAAAAACCAAATTATATTTGTTGGTCATATAGAAAATCCAAAAAAACTGACTATCCTTAACATTGAACACACAGTTTTTTTCAACATCAAATTTATGAAAAACAATTATATATGCCTCTTTTTTTTGCTACTTAATTCAATAGTAGTGAATGCAGATGACGACATGCGTTGGTCAGTAAAAGGGTTTGGCACTTTTGGCTTTGCAGGCACGGATAGTGATGACTTGGGGTTTTATAGATCAATAACTCAAACGCAGGATGTCACAAACTCGTGGGGGATTTCAACAGATTCAAGATTAGGCTTACAAGTTGATTTAAAAATCAATAATTCTTTACATGCAGCTGTTCAATGGGTGGCTCGTGATCATGCAGGAGATTTCTTTGAGCAAAACCTTGACTGGGCTTTTTTACGTTGGGATATTAACGACAGGACAAATATTAGAGTCGGTCGAATTGGTGCAGACGTATTTTTACTGTCTGACTATAGAAATGTTGGGTATGCCTACCCCTGGATGCGTCCTCCTCATGAATTTTATAGTCATTTAGCTGTAAATCATGCCGATGGTTTTGATTTTAGTCATAAAATTTATTTTGATGATGATTTACTGACTTTAAAAGTATTTGCGGGTTATAGTTTTAATCAAGTCCCCTCTATTGGGTCAGAAACGATAGACCTTGAGAGCCCTGTTGTAGGCGGGATTTTAAAATTTGAGTCTGGAAACTGGACAACACGTGCAGGCTTCGCTTACTTACGTTTACTAACAGATGTTCCAAATGAACAACTCGTCAACATATTAAATAGCCCACTGATAAATACAGGGATTCCTGGTATTAAACAAGTTATCCCAGATCTTTCTTTAAAAAACACTAATGTGCATTATTATTCATTTGGATCAATATTTGATAATGGATCATGGCTTGCCTATGCTGAAGCATCCTATTTAAATTCTGAAACTAATTACTTCCCTGACTCTGTCAGTGGTTATCTAAGTATTGGAAAGCGTATTTCTAACGTAACACTGTATTCCCTTTTTGGGATAAACCATTCTTTCCAAAAAGACGTGTACGTACCTTCTCCAATATTTCCATCACCTCAATTACAGGAACTATCACAAATAGTTAACCGCATAATTAATAATAATGGTATTGATGAAAAGTCTGTTTCATTAGGTTTACGATGGGACTTTCACCCGAAAATTGCCTTTAAAACACAATGGACTCATTACTGGCTTGGCTCAAATGGAACACAATTTTGGCAAGATAACTCACTGAGGGAAAAGTCAGCTCAGACCAATGTTTGGTCTTTGGGTATAGACTTCATTTTTTAGTATGATGAAATCATTAATACTCATTTTGTTACTCTTTTCCTCGTTTAGACTTCAAGCGGACATAGCTGTCATTGGGAATCTCAAAAATGAACTGAGTTCCATGACTAAAAAAGAAGTTAAGAATATATTTATGGGCAGAACCCGTTTATTACCCAACGGAAGTTTTGCTTTACCCCTTGACCACCCTGAATTACGTGCTAGTTTTTATCAATCCCTAACTAACCGTTCCATTGAACTCATTAATGCCTATTGGGCTAGAGTTATGTTTAGCGGTCAAGCCTCACCGCCGTTAAAATTACCCAATTCACAAGCAATCATAAATGTTGTGAAAGAAAATAAAGGCGCTCTTGGATATATTAATACAAATGATATTGATGAAAATGTAGTAAAAATATTATTGATCTTGAAATAAATAAATGAAATTTAGATCCGTCAATCAAAAACTAATCATATCAGTTTTACTCGTTGCGCTAGTTCTCGCTATTTTTGTTTCTATTGTTTCTTTCATTTCAGAGCTGGAAAGATCCAGCTCACAAACCGAGGTTATGCTAAACCAGTTATTAGACACAGTTGAAGACACTGCCTCAATTGCTCTATTTTCTAGAAATGATCAAATTGCTCTAGATGTTCTTAAAGGATTACTAAAAAATGATATCGTTTATAAAGCACAAATTAAAGGAGATGAAGGCTTTGACTTTCAATTATCAAAAGATTATGTAACCAATAATATTGAGAAAGTCATACTCCGACCTCTTATTTCTCCTTTTGGTGACGAAGAACTAGGCTATTTACTTGTTCAACCAGCCGCTCAATTCAAACTCATAGAAGCTAAACACGGTGCAATTACTAATGCAATATCTTCAGTTCTCATTATCATCGTTACATCCATCACTATTTTCTTAATCATTCGATCAAATATATCCAAACCACTTACCTATGTTTCAGATACCTTACATGCTATCCAGATAGGTCATAAACAACGGATTTCTGAATTAAAAAAAAATAAAAACGATGAACTAGGGCGATTAGTTTTAGATATTAATGATTTATTAGGCGTTCTAGATGACAAATATAAAAATGAACTCGCGTTAAGAAAAAAAGTTGAATCAATTGAACAACAACTTCGTAGTATTTTCAACTCAACAAGTGCAGGACTCTTCGCATTAGATGAAAATGGTGTATTAATAACATTTAATAAAACTTTTCAACATATTTTAAAAAATGTTATTGCAGACATATCCACACCCAATAGCTTATTAGCTTCATGTTTTCATGAGCAAGAGGAATTTAACAATTTAATAGTAGATGCGTTTCAATCTGGTCAATTAGAAACACAAGATTTTTCTTTGCTTGCCACCAAAGATGCGGGCTTAACGTGGGTTCACTGCCTGTTATCAAAGGTCATTAATGAATCTGGTAAAGTCCATATTGAAGGTGTTATTTTTGATGTCACTGAGCGTGTAAAAGTCGAAAAGTCGATAACTTATGAAGCCAATCACGACATGTTAACAGGCTTACTCCGTAGACAAGCAACCCAACAAGCCTATCAACAACATCTTAAGGTTTCTACTAATTTCAAAGCCTGTTTTTTATTTTTAGATCTTGATGGGTTTAAAGAAGTTAATGATACCTATGGCCATCGCACAGGCGATAAAGTATTAGTTATTGCAACTGAACGATTAATTGATTGTGTTCGAGAAACTGATCTTGTCTGCCGCATAGGTGGAGATGAATTTTTAATCATTTTAATTAACTGCTCCAATACAAATACTTATCAAATAGCTAAAAATATTATTATGTCTATTCAAAAAAAGATCCCAATAAGTAATGGTATTAGCATTGGTGTCAGTATGGGAATTGCGCATTTAACTGAGAATGCAAAAGGCTTTGATGAATTAGTTCAAGCAGCTGATACAGCAATGTATGAAGTAAAACGACAAGGAAAAAATGGTTATTGTGTCAGTAATGAAGAAAAGAAAGTACATAAAATATCAAATAAAATATAACTAATAAAACCACTATACCCCTAAAAAATATATTGTTTTGGTGTGATCAATGTCATTATTTGATTCTTTAAAATCGGTTTTTAAAGTGAGTTGATTTTGCTAAGAGCTAGTCACTAAAACGGGCGTATAGCAAGTCATGTAACTCTTTCAGAAAACAGCTATCAACCCATAGAAACCCTGACTGCCCAGAATATATATTTCCTAGTTCAGACATACTCGTTAATAGACTAAAAACATTGACCTTCCCGATGATAGGCAACCTATTAAGAATATCATTTTTTAAGTGATATTCAGGGCACTGATCGATTAGTTTCACCTATTTCTTTCCTCCATAAAAATCAATTATTTGTGACTCACTTCACATTATTGTTATAATCAAAGCATTTTATTCCCCCCTCTCCCAAAAGGCACATTAATGAATAGCAAAGCTTCTTTTCGAATTCCCTTAATGACCATGGTTATAGTGACCGCTAACGTGTCATTATCTGCTTCCGCTGATGTTTTTTCACCATTGCCAACAGATATTACAAAACCAGTTGGGGTTTATTTCCCCTTTCCAGCCAACCCACTTAAAATTGATGTAAAAACTGTTCTTAGGGCGGGTTCATGTGCAATAGGTAATTATGTGGGCTGTACTCTTACTGATGTCAATGCAGATACAAATTCAGATGATGAATTTAAACCGGAAGTGAAAGTTCATATTGTAATGGACGGCTTTCCAGATGATGGAAAAATTTCTAACGCTACGCTAAGACAACGTGGCGATTCTGCTCGCAAAGCAAACCAAAAGTCATACCGCATTAAACTTGATAGCAAAGATGAATTGTGGCGAGGAGAACGTAAATTACAATTGAATAAGCACCCATGGGATCTGAGTCGCATTACTAACAAGCTCAGCTTTGATCTTATGCAGGATATCCCTCACCTACCCAGCCTTAGAACTGACTTCTTTAATATGTATATTGATGGAGAAGATTTTGGACTGTTCACGCATGTTGAAAATATAGATAAGAAATATTTAAATCGTCGGGGTTGGCACAAGGACTCAAGCCTTTATAAAGCGGAGAGTTTCAATTTCTCTATGAGTGATGCCTATAAAATTAATGCAGAAGGAAAACCAGTCGATTCTCAATGGTTCAATTCAAAGCTTGAAATTAAAGGTGGTAAAGATCATCGAAAGTTACTCGAAATGATGAATGCGATCAATAATGAAGGAAATACTTTCTCAACTGATGTAATGGGAAAATATTTCAATAAAAATAATTACTTGAGCTGGTTGTCAGTCAATTTTCTTTTTGGTAATCAAGATATCAGCATAGGTAATTTTTATTTACTTAACCCTAAGGGTAAAGATACCTTTTACTTTCTACCCTGGGATTATGACGAAACATGGCTAGAATCAACGTGGGACGTAGCCAATAATTTCCGTCGATCACGCGCTTGGACTGGGGTCAGTGTGTACTGGTCTTCTCCCTTACATCAACGATATTTACAACAACCCGGTGCAATAGCAGAATTGCAAGAAGCAGTTCTACATATAAAAAATAATTTTTTATCAACAAATAAAGTAACTAGCAAGCTAAATGCTTATGTGCCGATTGTTCAGCAATTTGTTAGCATATCTCCCGATTTCCAAGACTTATCTGTTACTGGAAATATTCCAAAAATGGATGAATACTTAGCCAACTACAACAATATGTATTCCGCTATGCAAAAAAACTATCAAGCATTTATTAAAAGCATCCAATACCCAATGGGATTTTGGATTAAAACTGCAAAACTATCTGCGAATAAACTTACTTTAGAGTGGTCACCTTCTTACGATTTTCAAGGAGATGCTATTAGTTATGATATCCAGCTTTCCACTTCGCCAGACTTTACCCCCTCATCTATAATCAAAACAGTGACAGGACTCAATACAACACAATATGTTGTTGACTGGGATTTACCGGTCAATAACTATTATATTCGTATTTTAGCAAGAGATTCTGCTAACCCCGTAGATCATTGGCAGGTTGCTTTCAATGAATATTCGTTCAACAATCGTGATTATCATGGCGTGGTAGCTTTACAAGACACAGTACCTCCAGTTACATCAGTTTCACCACGTCCAGTTTGTGAAGTAGGTGTTGACCCTCAACTTATTAATCAGGGTGAAGGAACTGCACTTTGGTGGTGGACTCAAAATACAGCAAAAGGATCAATCGATAACGGAATAGGCAATGTAGCACTTCCAACTCAATTCCTATGGGTTCATCCTTCACAAACAACTACATATACAATGACTTCAACTAATGCTAGCGGAGAAAATACAAGCTGCCAAACAACAGTTGTAGTTCAATAGGTAGTGAGTCGAATTTGTAGCGGGTCTGTATAAATTAGTTTCATGACCTGTTATAAAGAAGTAAGTTGCCCAAAATACAATAGTATAAACATCACTAAATCGGGCTCAAATGGAAGTGAAATTAGAGATACTACCCGGGGGTGCTTAAAATCAAAAAAAACATGGTTATTAATACACTAAAAAAAGGAAAGCAATCTCACATAGGTAAATCCCAAGTTCAAATCTGAGTTGGTCTTCAATGATGCTGAGCTTGTCTGTGAAGAAGCTGAAATAGATGAACAATGGTTGTTTGTAGGAAACAAATCTAATCAACTTTGGATTTGGTCTGCGATTGAGCATTCAACAAATATTATTTTGACTGAAGGTTCTTGATTAGCAAGAACCTTCAGCCAAACACAACCACGGTACAGGGCTCCAACTATTCATCGACCAGAAAAGAAGCACACCGATTCCAAGTTTTTTACTGCTGACTATTGAGCAAAACGGCCATTCAAAATACTTTCAAGGAGCAGGGAGTTCTCGAGAACGCCTAAAGCAACAGCAGGCACCTTGCCTGTTGTCTAGTGAGGACGAACAACGTTTTGAATAATTTGATGACATCTAACGTGCGCTGTCATCCTTTTGATATGGCTGAAGAGCTGCAATCTGAAGTCATGCGAGTTTTAATGAGCGGACAATCCCTTCAGGGCGATGATGTTACACAGTTTGAACAACGTGTAGCGAAGATGGCTAATAGAGACCAGGCAATTGCAGTAGGTTCAGCAACAGATGGGTTGTTTTTTGCATTGCGTGCTTTAGGTATCGGTTCGGGAGATGCTGTGCTTGTTCCTGCGTTGTCGTTTGTTGCTTCTGCATCATGCATTGTGTGTTCTGGAGCAGAGCTTGTTTTTGTTGATGTTGATCAAAGTGGACAAATCGACCTTTCAGTTGCTAAATCACGTATAACTTCAAATACCAAGGCAATATTAGCAGTCCACTTATATGGGAGTATGCTTGATCCGAAAAAACTTATTGATTTTGCACAATCAAACAAACTTTTGATTCTAGAGGATGCTGCTCAAGCTTTTGGTTCATCCTTTGCAGAGCAGCCAGCAGGAAGTTTAGGTAATGCCTCCGTTTTTAGCTTTGATCCAACAAAAGTGATAGGTGCACTGGGTACCGCAGGTGTTATTGCCGTTGATAATAATGATTTAGCAGCTAAGCTCAAAGCTATGCGTTATCATGGTAAAACTTCTGATGGATTTGTCCATCTAGGGTATAACTCACAAATGTCTACATTGATAGCAGCAACTTTGAATTTAAAGTTAAATAAAAATGCAGAGTGGACTGCCGAGCGTCAAAGAATCGCCGTAATCTATAATCAGGCCTTCCTGTCTTTACCGATCACCTTACCTGATAGCCCACAACAAGTGAATCATGTTCGTCATAAATATACATTTCTGACCGAGAAAAGAGATGATCTTTCGCGGCATCTCTCCAAATATGGTGTTCCATCACGGTTTCATTATGCAAGAATACTTTCTGATGAACCTATGTTTAAGTCTTTAGAAAATGAGGATTACCCTATTGCACGCAGGATTTCTGCCACGACAATATCATTGCCGAGTCACGCCTATTTGGCTGATGAAGAAGTCGACCGCATAGTATCTGCAGTGACTTCTTTTTTTAAATGAATCTATTTCCAACCGATACTGACGTCGTTATCATCGGTACTGGTCCTCTCGCCCTTATTGAAGGTTTGCGTTTATCAGAAGCTGGACGACAGGTAACATTTATAGATTCAAGTGAAGTGATTGGTGGGTCTTGGCGATCGTTGTCATGCTTTGGTTTTGAAAATATTGAAGTCGGTGTGCATTTGATTGAAAACCGTTTTCTAGTCAATCAATGGATGCAAGATCAGCTTGGTACTCAATTTTTAGACCAGGGAAATCAAATGGATTTTGGACTGGTAAAAGGCAAACATCTCTCAATTTCTACAACCAGAATTTTATTACACAGTCTTGTGACAGGAAAAGCATTACTGTGTGGGCGGTTTGGTGCTGCTAGTAGAACTTTTTTAAGTGCTTGTCGTGCTGTTACTCAATTTAATACCCCGTTTCTTTATCCAAATGGTGGTTTTTCATTACTTATTCAAGTCTTAGTTGAGCAACTTAAAAGTCATAATGCAGCCTTTGTATTTGGAACAAATATACGTTTGCTTTCGCCCAAATCTAACAATATACTTTTAATCTTAGATCGTGGGGAATTAGAAGCCAAGCAAGTCGTGATGTTCTCACGAGCACATGCGCCAATTGATAGTTTGCTTAATTTTAATGACTATATAGAGGTAGGTCAAAATCATAGTATAGTTTTGTTATTGTTAGGTTCAGCAATTACCTTCAATGGGTATGTTGAAATTCTTGGTGACCGCCTTTTAAAAAAAGTTCGAAATATTGGGTTGTTTACACGGCCAATACCAAAAAATGGCCATAGTTTAATTTGTGTGCAGACAAGACAAAATAATGGATTTAACCAAGATAAAATTATTCATAAAAAGCTCATCGATATTGGTTTATTGGATTCAAAAACACTTTTGTTAGATTCTTTTCGAGATACCTTTACGCTTAAAACACTCAGCCAATCAGCGGCTCGTATGATTAATAATCGTTTTGACCCGAAAATTGTTGTACATGAAAGTACCGATTTTGCAGATTGTATTGAAACTAAATTAAAAAAATAGAGTTACTCGTCAATGAATAGTTTCAACCGGTTAACTAATTGAACTCTTTCTTTACTGTTATGACTTCCCGCAGGAATTAAGTCATTGCGTTGAACAAGTTCTTCTAGTTGCACTTCCGTCCATGCGACATAAATCCCTTTTAGACTATCCAGGTTGCGAGCAGTATCAAGCTGATGATCGTTACGATGCTCTAATAGTTTAGCCTGACGAGGAAATACTATAAGTGGTTTTTTTAATCTTTGTGCCGTTAGAATCGTACCACCCCCTACATGAGACACAATTACACGAGCATTTGACATGTATTTTTCAAACTCTACAGGTGTCAACTCAGCTACTGTTTCCATATGTAGTGGTTTTTCAGATTGAGATCCTATCTGAGCAATAACTTTTTCTTCAAGTGAATCAGTGATATGATCCATTGCAGCAATAAGACGTGAAAAGGGAAGTTGAGTGCCTACTGTGACTAAAATCAAATCACTCTCCCTGCATATTCGACGCCTTCGCGTTTTGCTAAATCTTCCCATTGAACAAGACAAAGAGTTGCGATCTTCTTTGAGTATTTGCCAGACATAGTCATAACTTCTGGGTTGGCAAAAGAGTCTATCCAAACGGTTTTAGAACGAATCAGGTACCCACTTATCAATGCAAGAAAACCTGGCATTGCTCCTGTTGTTATTATTACCTGAGGTTTGTATCGAAGAATAACTTTAGTAATGCTAAAAAAAGAGTGAGCAACCGCAAATGGTTGATTTCTATTGCAGTCTGGAACAATAACAAATGGCGATGCTCCAGACTGTTGTGCTACACCATCTTTTGTTGTCATATATAACACATCATGATGATCAAATGCTTCACGAATCATCATGAGCTGCTGCCAATGACCACCAGCGGATGCAACGACTAAAACTCTTTTTGTCATGTTTGTTTAAATTAAATATTTTTGAGGGAAAACTGTAAGATATTAACGTATTTTACCTAGAAATGGAAACGATTTCAGTAAGATATAAGAGGGTTTAAACAGGTAGGAATAGACGAAGAGTAGAATGTTGTTTTGAAGGTTAATTTATAGGTTTTATGTACAATTCAATTGGGTTTTTATTGCAAAACAAAATTTGGAGGCTTGCCCTCTAATACTTTTAGAAGGAGAATTTGAAAGTTTAATCATGCTAGCAAAAAGTTTGTTAAATTTTATTTGTTCACGACTAGGTTTAGATAATTTTTCTGAAGTTTCCTGATTTTTAAATAATGATGTAATTTAATGGGGGCTAGGTGTCCGTGCTACGGGTAGATGTTTTGGTATTCATAAGAAGACAGCCATCAGATTCAAAAGGATGAACAGCTTGAAATGATTTAATAACGCAGGACACATCTAAAGACCGATTTATAATATTATTAGAGGTAGATATGAACAACAAAACCAGACAGAATAATTCCAAATTTACATTAGAACTTATAGGGAGTCAGTTAGGTGCTGAGTTTTTGTCGTGTACAAAGAAACTCTTATATCAAAATCAGATTATTTTGTAAGGTATAAACAAAAAAAACGACATATATAATGTTTTTAAAAAACAAAAATAAGCTTATAAAAAACATCTACTCTTTTAAAGAGCCTCTGATTAAGTTAATTAGAATTTAGCACAGAAAAAACTGTTGCTATTTTTCACGAAGTGAGACTTAATAGTCATTTTATTACACCGATCTTCGTGGAAAATATCGGGCATTTTAGCAAGCTAAAAATAATTGGACTTGATCAGAGATTCCTTAAGTGAATCCAAAACTTACTTTTCAACTTAACTTTAATTAGGAGAAATACTATGTTTATTCGATCCTGTTTACATCCCATCTTGTTTATTATGATAGCAAGCTTACTATCCTTTTCAGTTATAGCCGGGATTAATAACACATCTAACCAAGGTATGGATACTATTACGTTAGAAGATAAGAATGATGTCTCAAGTGCTGTTGCTGAAATAAAGTCTGAACTTGAACAACAAGGTTTTATTGTTCCATTAGTTGTCAATCATTCAGCTGCAGCCTCAAGGGTTGATCTTGAACTTGCTCCCATTCAAGTCATTTTTGCTAGGCCACCAAGATTATTGGAAAAACGTCTCCTTCGTAAAAGCAAGACCATTGGTCTCGATTTACCTTTAAAGTTTTTAATATTTAAAGATGCTGAAGGTAATGTAAAACTATCCGTTAACACTTTAGGTTACTTACTGGATCGTCATAAAATTCGGACAAGAGACTTTGTGCTAAGATTGACAAACAAATTAATTAGCCAATTCGGTACTTCTGATAAAGAAAGACAAGGGCTAATCTCTGTTGAAAGTTCTCAGTCAATTGATGATACAGTTCAAACATTACAAGACGCTATTTCTGCCAACCCTGCCGTTAGTATTCCTCTCGTTTTAGATTATGGAAATAGTACTACCAAAGAAGACCATAAAAGGCATAGAAGATCATTCCCAAAACTTATCGTCTTCGGTAATCCTAATGTAGGTACTCCACTGATGCAAGCTGACCCAAGAATGGGTATTGATTTACCTCTCAAACTTCTTGTCTGGAAAGATACAGAAGGCCAAGTAAACATTACTTATAACAACCCTCATTTTATTGCAGGAAGAATTAATTTACAGGGTCAAGATGCCCGTCTTAATGCAATAGCAAAAAACCTTAACAAACTGGCCTTAATCGGTGCCGGTAAAAATGATTAACCGTCAAATTAAAATATGTCCAGCTACTTTGAGTACAAAGTAGCTGGATAATCACCTAGCTCTCTAAAACCATTTTTTATAATAATTCCACAATTCTCTTTTCAACGCCAGAAGGTTAGGAGAATAATAAGTTCACCCAACCATGATTAACCAAAAGTTGAGCCATTCCATCCCCAAAATTCTGCTGGGCACTGACTGAATTCAATATACACACGGTCTGAAGGAATTTTTATTTTATCGCATATTATTTGGCTAATAGAGGCAGATAATGATTTGGCTTGTGTGCTTGTCAGACCAATGCTTTTACACTCAATATAAGCCAAGGGGGCATTCGTCCCTGAAAAAATCATTTCTCGATCTCCTTCCAATTCAACCATTACATAACGCTCAGGTTTACCTGTTTCTTTTGCGAGTAACTGTGAAAATTGAGTTAACAATTCTGATGATTGTTGTTTACTGATTGATGAGTTGGTTCTTAATTTTAGATAAGGCATAGTTTATTCTGGGTAATGACAGACAATTTACTCCGTTAATAGCGAAGTTAATAGCCATTCTAATTCAGTAAAACGACCAAACTCACACGTTTTAAAATCCCTTTTTTATCAATAACAATATGTGAAGGCGTACCTTGTAGATTGAATTGCTTAAACGTTTTCGCAGTATAAAAACGAGAGTTTAAATAGTTTACTACTTTTTCCTTAATATATATTTGTTCTATTTCATTATGATTAACGAAATTGGGGATATTTTGTCTGATAAACCATCAGTGTTCCCATATCATTCTTACCCAGGAACTAATCGAGCCACCAGAGCAGACATAAGGTCAGCCAGAGACTTTCCTGT
>JAGLDH010000163.1 GCA_023145835.1 Methylococcales bacterium | reverse complement strand
GGGTGTTCCCTGGGTTTCTGAGAAAACATTCCCACAATCAATACATTCATAAAGTTCTCGTAAACCGTTATGCAATGTCTCATAGGTTCTATGATTTTTTAGATTCTTACTGCCACATTTGAGGCAGTTACCTTTTTTATTAAGTTCTATGATGGCATTCTAGAGGTTATTTTTGTTATGATTCAATTATATCCCTACGGTAGATCTCTTTGGTGAATAGTTGGAGCCCAGTACCCCTTACTACCCTTGTAAATACAGCCTTCTTTCCATAGTGGAAAGGACTTTGATAACATTCAGTACCAGAGAAATAGGAACATGGACTTTATCTGCGTCACAGGTTATTAACCTCAGGACGACCTCAAGCTCTCATATTCCTTGATATACCGATAACTAATCAAATATATCAGACTGAGAGATACAAGGACGAATCGTGGCACTCTATTAAGTCGCCTGAGTGGAATGAGTCTTTGGACATGGATGTCCCAAGGTGATATGTAGCGAAGATGGCGCGCCAGTCGCTGTCGCTCCGTTTCCCTGATTTTCAGCGATTGTATGATAATGAAATAGATAAAAAACTTAAGCAGTTGAAACTAAAATAACCAATGCTATTTTAGAAAGCATTAACAATGAAATTCAAATGGTAAAGAAAATAGCGAGAGGCTATCGAAATACGGATGATTTTATCAATATAGAGAATATAATTTACATTCTCATTTCCTATGAGCAAGTTGAAATTTGATTACCCACTCAATATGGCATAAATTTGTTCTTTTTTTGCTCGTATTCGTACTCAAATGTTTTATCAAATAGTAACTATGTTGGAATAAGATGTCTTGGTTTTGTTGTCTGAATTTGTTGAGGTATTATAATGATTAAAACTAATGTTTACGGATGCTACTTATCAACTGAATAGAGGAAAGAAAAGTGCATAAAACCACTCTTTGTCGTGCTTTATCAGCAAGCTTAATGTTTTTAAGTTTATTTAATTTATCAACAGTTTTAGCTGTAGATAATAATGAATACCGTTTTGAGCGGATGTGGCCTCAATTAGAGCAACCCTGGTATTTTTCTGGCCCACATGAAGTTTCGGTTGCCCCAGATGGCAGTGTGTATATTGCAGATGAGAAAAATCATCAAATCCAGAAATTCAGTGCGGAAGGTGAATTTATTCAAAAATGGGGGAGTAAAGGTACAGGAAAAGGACAGTTTACTCGACCTAGTGAGATAGCAATTGCCCCAGACGGTAGTGTTTATGTTGTTGATGGGACTGATGGTCGTATCCAGCAATTCAATGCGCAAGGCGATTTTATTAAAATCTGGAAGGTGTTAGGCGCAAGTAATAGCCCACGCGACTATCAATACAGTCTGGCAATAGCTCCAGATAGTAGCGTCTATGTTGCTGATGGATATAATTACCGTATTCAGCAATTTAGTGCCCAAGGGATTGTTATTCGATCCTGGGGAAATAAAGGGGTGGAAAAAGGGCAGTTTAATGGCCCAAGTGATATTGCTATTGCGCCAGATGGCAGTGTTTATGTCAGTAGTTTTTGGAATCATCGTATCCAGCAATTCAGCGCTCAAGGTGATTTTATTCGTACTTGGGGGGATGTTGGTTCAGCTACGGGGCAATTTAATCATCCAAACGGATTAGCCATCTCCTCGGATGGCAGTGTGTATGTCGCAGACAATTCTAATCATCGGATCCAGCAATTCAGTGCCAAGGGTGATTTTATTCGAACCTGGGGAAGTATAGGTTCAGAGAATGGAAAGTTTAAGGAGCTCTATGGTATAGCCATCGGTTCAAATGGTCATGTTTATGTTCCTGACCCATATGATAACCGTCTTCAACAATTTAATGCTCAAGGCGACTTTATCCGAGTGTGGAAAAGTAAAGGGACAGATAATGGTAAGTTTAAGGGCCCGAAAGATATTGCAATCGCTCCAGATAATAGTGTTTATGTCGTAGATAGTGGTAATCATCGTATCCAGCAATTTAGTGCCCTAGGCGATTTTATTCGAACCTGGGGAGGCAAAGGTACAGGTAAAGGGCAGTTTAATAACCCGGAAAGTATCGCAATAACTGCAGATGGCAATGTTTACATTGTCGATAGTGGTAATGGTCGTATCCAGCAATTTAATGCACAAGGTGACTTTATTCGCACTTGGGGGTGGGGAGGCTCAAGTATTGGCAGGCTTACTGCTCCAAGTGGTATCACTATAGCTAATGATGGTAGCCTTTATGTAACAGAAAGTAGTCTTGGACGTATCCAGCAATTTAGCGCTCAAGGCGATTATATTCGTCTTTGGGGGAGTAAAAAATTATCTGGAACTGAAGCAACCACAGCGTCCGACTTTGGAGATTTAGCTGTTGCCCCAGATGGTAGTGTTTTTGTTATAAACAATTGGCATCAACTTATTGAGCAATTCAGTCCCCAAGGAAATTTTGTCAAATCATGGGTAGGGGGCACAGGCAAATCTGGTCATGGAGAGTTTAGCTATCCAAACGGGTTAGCCATAGCGCTAGATGGCAGTGTTTATCTTTCTGATGCAGGTAATAGTAGAGTTCAGGAATTTAATGCACAAGGCGAATTTACTCAAACCTGGGGAAGCAATGGTTCTGGTCAAGGGCAGTTCAAAAGCCCCGGGGGAATTGCTGTAGCCCCCGATGGTAGTGTCTACATTGTTGACAGATTAAATCACCGTGTTCAAAAATTCGCCGGTAAAATAAAACCCGCTACCTCATCCCATCCCTATAAAGCCATTATCCTGGCCGGTGGTGGCGAAGTATTTAGTAATGGTCGGACCAATTCAATTTGGAATGGTACATGGCGTGTTGCAAAAAAAGCGTACGGTGCACTGACTAACCAAGCCTTTATTATTCATGATGAGATTAAGTTTTTAACGGCAGGTAATACGCAACAGGATTTGGATAACAACCAAAAATTTGATGACCTAGAAGTGGCAAGTAAAGACAGTTTGCGCCGAGCCATCATTGAGTGGGCTAGTGATGCAGCAGATGTGGTGATATACCTAGCCAACCACGGAGGCCCCGGAAAGTTTAAAATTAATGGTGATGAAACACTCACCAGTGAAGAACTAAATGAGTGGGTCTCACAGCTGGAGAAAAAAATTCCTGGAAAAATTACTCTAATCATAGAAGCATGTAATTCAGCGAGCTTCTTTCCACAACTGGCACGCCCTGGTCGATACCTTTTAGCCAGTGCAAAAGCAGAACAAAGTGCTGTGATAGCAAATGATGGACTCACTTCTTTTTCTTATACGTTCTGGTCAGAAATTGCTACTGGTGCAGTTGTACAAACAGCCTTTAAAGATGCCCGCCAATCAATGAGCAAAATAATTTATGCAAACCAGGCACAAAACTCACAAGCAGAAACGGATGGGAATAGTATTTTTAATCAACAGGATTTAGATCAACTAGGTGACTATTGTCTTGGGCGGTGTAATAAAACTGCAGGTGCAGCACCAGAAGTCAAGCCCTTTGGCACTGCGAATACTTTAAATGGCAGTAGAACATTAGAGTTTAAAGTCAATATTAATTCATTACAGTCACTCAGTACGGTATGGGCAATTGTTCAAAGACCTGATGATATTAGTATTGACTTTAATCAACCGATCACATTTCAAAAAATTAATTTAATCTGCAATGAACAACATCAATGTAAGGGGAGATACGATCACTTTAACCTTCAAGGTGAATATCGTTTAAATGTTTATGCACAAGATATTCAAGGTGAAGTCAGCTTTCCTGAAACGCTAACTGTTACACAAAACCAAGGAGATGCAGTTTACCCAGTACAATACGATGAAAAATTAACTACGGTTTATCTACGTGATGTTGAATATCAAGGACAACATTACCAAGCAGCGCTTGAGCTAAAAGGTAACAAGTTTATACTAGTGGCCGCTAGTTTGGCACCTAAAACTTACACCTTACCAGCACAATTTGACTCGGCAACCAACATGCTAACTATCCCAAATGCACTGGTATTTGGAAAACCCTATCAAGCCCGTTTTAAACACCTGGGGAATTTTGAATTTGAATTGGAATCAGCTATTCCTAAGTAAAATTGACTGGGGTAGGGTACTTAAGGAATCTCTAATCAACTTAATCAGAGGCTCCTTAAAGAATCTCGAAATACCAATAAGCCCAATTGGGTCACTGTGATATAGTGCCCAGTCTCAGGGGTATAATCTCTTAGGTAGTTATAGAGACCAAAGGGCTTTATTTTTGCATTTCATTATGAATAACCCTAGTTACACTTCATGTACACAAAATAATCATCTAAAGTGTATGAAGTATAAACCTACTGTTTAAGCCTCTCTGCTGAAACTTGCCGATAAGATGCATTATTCAACTTCACCCAAAGATTTGTCACAAAATATCCATAAGGCATCTTTGGACCCTCACTTGAATAGGGTGTTTGATAAAAAAATGTGCTTGCATTTTGATGGTGTGAAATATGGTTAGAGAGTCCAACTAAGGCATATTCGGTCACCAAAGATTGATTAGCCCACGCCAGAACATTCCTTGACCGTCCATTTTCTAGTCCCCAATGCTGATAATAATTAATCGTTTCCAACAAGCGCACGCCGGAAAAAGCCTGATAGAGAAAAATAATAGCCGCTGCCCAGCCAAATACCATCAGAATTATAAGAAGTAATGCAACTTCAACAATCAAACCTTGCAACACTGAATTTGCAAGCATTTTATAGTGAAACAGCTGTGTTTGTATAAGTCCAAGTCGTTCCAGCTCTGAATTCCAAGCATATTTAAAATTGCCAATAGTGACTCTTTTCCAATAGCATTCAAAACTTTCATCTAGCCGAGCTGTTGTTATATCTTCAGGGGTTGCTACATTGCTATGATGTCCTCGCAAATGAGCGATAATGAAATGCTCATAACAGACAGTGTATAGTAAAAATTGACCTAGCAAACGCTGATAGGATTTAGGCCTGTGTATTAATTCATGCGCAACAATAATTGCTGAACTACCAGAAGTTGTCCCGACTAAAATACGCAGCACCAAGAGGTTAACTAAAGAAGTCATTATTTCAAATACAGTTCCCCACTGCAATTGGCTAGCGTAAATGAGCAGCAAACTTATGATTAAAAATTGCAGGCAAGATAGGCCGTATAAAATCAAGTCGTAAAACCAACCTGAAACAATCGTTTTGTGTTTATTAGGGGTAATCTTTGGACTTAACCAATCCATTAAAATTAGTGTCCAGAGAGGGATAGTCCAGGCCAGCGCATCCACTGTATCATGAGGTCCTGAATATAAAAACCAGGCAACACACCCCGGAAAAATAAAGCCTGATAAATATTTTAAATGATCCATGATATTTACCTCACTGTCCCAATGATTTTCTAAGTTTTTTTATCAAATAATAAAAGGGCAAACTCAGTTTAAATTGCCCTCCAACAAAACGTAAAGAAGCATAGCCGCTATAAATTCGTCGCCAGTGCTTATCCTGTATTTTAGTATCACCGGTGCGATTTAAAACATCATCCATATAAAGTTGAATGGCTTTTTTTGCCAATAAGGTATGTCCCGTCGCGTAATTATCAATAGAAATATGAATATTTGCTATGGTGGAATCTATTCCCCAATAATTCCATTCATCCACAAGCTGTTGATAACCTTTACCCAGGCCACTTAATTCAATCGCCATATTCAAGCCTAATAATTCAGGTAAAAATCGTGTTGAACCACAGGACAGTGCCAACATATAAACCGGTAAATCAAAGGCAGTATTAACAAAACCAGAGTGTTTAACAAACGCTTCACTATGTACAGGTGGAACGTTGATAGACAAACTGTCCAGTAATGTTTGAAATATATAACAATGGTTATTCTGTAGCAGGCCATTACCTATTTCATCACCGTAAATACTGAATAAAATATCGCTGATATCAGAGCTGACACCCTGTAAAGTTAAAGATTTTTGAAGCCAACAGCCATCAATTAATATCATCGGGGCTATTTGCTCAATCCCCCAAACATAAGCTGCTTTAGATGTTTTAGGTTGACCTTGAATCGGTTGATAAGCGCTCACCTCGTTTTGGTAAATATTCTCAATAAAGGCTTCAAACTTTTGATGGCTATATTGCTTAAAAGGGCGTGGATTGAATAATGCACTTAACCGTAACCATCTGCTAGCTTTTTGATGAGCTTTCTCTAAAACATCAGGAAATAAATCAGCATTAATCAAATAATAATACAGCTCTCTAGTGGAAAGTTTTGCATAGTTTATGGCGGGTTGATTCTGCTGAAGTCGTATTATATTGTTCACATAAGGCTTTGGTTCCTGCCCCAACATCTGGTTAAACTGATCTCTACAATGTTTCATTTTCATCTGATAAAGCCAATATCCCTGTTGTATCCGATGCCATAATACCTGTTGTTGTAAAGGAAACAAATCCAGATAATCCGTTATACATTCAACTAACGGTGCTAATTGTTTATCGAGTATTTGTTGACGATGTTTAAAAAAAGAAGTCGGTAATGGCAGGCTGGGAAAACAAATTTCAATCAACTCTGGCATCTGACAATAAGCCAATGTAAATCCAAGAATTTCTGGTAATAGCACACGAGGGAATCGATTTAAAGCCAGCTGAATTGATGAAAAATCAAGTATATCAGACATGATTTCATTAGACTGGCTATAACCATAGTTATGCAATACAGGTATTTTAATCTGCTCGCTCAATAGCAATGATTGATACAGTTCCGTTAAGTTAAAATGCCCTTGCTGTTTTTGTGTCAGCTGGCTATAAATGGACATTAATTGCAGAGCCGTTTTTGTCTGGCAACAGGAAATTTGAAAGGTATTTTCCAGCCAACAAGGTTGGGTTAAATAGATAGCCGCTGTTTGTTTAATACATTCTCGCTGATTTTTCTGCGTTAAATAAGGCGCTGACAATGCATTGATTTTTAAGGTTTGTAATGAAGCTAACTTTTCAACACAATAGTCTTGAGTGATTAATGAAGAATAGCGTTGCTCAGCATCCTTTAAAGCTTGGGTAATAAAGCGATAGGCCACAGGAATAATAGGTTGCTCATTAGTCGGCTGGTTTAGTTGATAAAAAAGCTGTCGACGATCCAGAGTAAAATCACCTTGAAACTGTTGATTAAACGACGATGACAATTCGGGATCAAAAACTGAGTTAACCTTATTCATGCCGCGGCTTGGTAATTAAATAATCATTGACCACCAAAGCATCCAAACCGGTCGTTAAAAATACAGATAAAGCATCATTCAAAGAATGAACTAAGGGTTTACCCATAACATTAAAGCTCGTATTCAATACCATCGGGATTTGAGTGTGCTGATAAAAGTGATTAATTAAACGATAAAAACGGGGGTTCCATTCTTGTTTAACCGTTTGCAATCGACCTGTTCCATCAACATGACAAATCGCGCCCACCTTTCTTTGCATAGCATCACGTATTAGCAGTGTTTTATCCATATAGGGAGATTCGTGATAATTTTCAAAATATTCATCAGCATATTGATGCAAAATTGAAGGTGCAAAAGGACGGAAAATTTCCCGATATTTGATTTTCTGGTTAATCTTATCTTTAGTCGCAGCTTGCCGAGGATCAGCCAGAATAGAACGGTGACCCAATGCTCTAGGACCATATTCAGCGCGCCCCTGTATCCAACCAATTAGCTTCCCTTTTGCCAATAGCTCTGCAGTCATTTCGCAAATGCTATCGGGTAAATACTGGATATCTAAACAACGGTTATGTTCGATTAATTTTTCCATATCGACATTATTAATCTCAGTCCCTAAATAAGGTGATAAGGGTCTATTTTTAGTATTTAATGGCAACAACGGTTGATCATGATGTAGTGCGAGCCAAGCTGCACCTAATGCAGTTCCATCATCAGCGGGTGCGGAAGGAATAAAAATATTTTCAAAATGAGTCAGTGATTTTATCTGCCCGTTAAAGGCAGAGTTTAATGCACAGCCACCGCCCAAGGTCAGGTTTTTACTCCCCGTTACTTGCTGTAAATGTTGCAATAATTTAGCCATTAATTCAGCAAAAAAATATTGTCCCGTAAAAGCGAAATCAGCCGCCTGTTCTATAGGTGATTGCTCATGCCGCTTAAAACTAGCCAGTGCATCAATACTCGAAAATAATGATTTAGAATCATGGGAACAATTGAATGCTTGCACTGAAATAGTTGATTTTAATAACGCATATAACTCAGGGTTAAGTTTGCCATACGGGGCTAACCCCATCACCTTCCATTCCTCACCTTTTAACCAGTCAAAACCACATAATTCGGTAACTTTCATATAATAAAAACCAAGGCTACCTGATCCTTTGGTTTCATACAGACAGTCAATTTTTTGGTCTTTAAAAGAATAAAAAGCCATTGACCCTTTTTCCCCAAAAGAATCAATAACAGCACACGCGGCTTCAGAAAATGAACTGCTGTAACAGGCCGTGGCCGCATGCGTTAAATGATGATCAAAGTCTACATGCGAGACCTTACAATGAGGGTAATATTCAGTAATAATACGCACTAAATTAAGCCCCGCGCTGGTAATATTATTACGTTGGCTCGCAATCATGTGATGCAACTGGTAATTATCCAACGGTGAACGTAACCGCTTAATACCTACCTTGGTCAATCCTGTTGCGGTTAAACCACCTAAAGCTGAGATGACATTTTCATATAAAGGTCGCTTCCTTTGCCAATTAATAGCGATAACTATTTCTTCTGCGGATGGACAATACTGCGCCAATAATTCTTTAACTCTAAGCAATGGGTCGGCAGCACCATTGAGCCCCCGTTTATTTTGTAGATAACGTTCTGTTGCTTCTGCAAATAACACATTTCCTTTATCATCAACAATAGCCAAAGCCGGATCATGATAAGTCACACAAAGACCAATATAATATTTCACTGCACTTCCTGCACATTTCTTTGTGTCTCCAGCCATGAAAACTGTTGATGTTCCGCATAGTCACGCCGCGCAATTTGTTTTCTTTGCACACAAATTTGAGCGGAAAAATGCGTATATTGTCCACACAATGAAAAATATTCTGCCAGTATTGCCGCATATCCCGCTTTATTTGAACCGCATCGTTTTTTTGCAATGGCCATTGCACTCGGTAAATATCGCCAATAAATCAGAGCATGTTTTTTTGATAGAATCTTAACTAAATGTCCCAGCTTTTTATTGCCACTGCGATAGTCACTTTGTAAATCAGGGTCTATTAATGCCAAATGCCTAAGCACACGTTTAAAATAAGCTTCTGGATGATAAATTTCCTCCAGAATGTGTAAATAATTCTGCTCAGCCTGTTGTACAGAAAAATGATTGGGAATAAAGTTGATGACGCCATCTGAATTATTGCCACTGGTTGATTGAATAGCGCGTCCTTCTGTTTCCAGTCTTGTCATCAAGCCGGTATAAGGCAAGGCGTTTAAAAGCCCAGCCATCACAATAGGTGCATGTGTGGCATTAACAAACTTAATAAATTCATTGGCGGATGCATCCGTATCATGATCAAAACCATAAATCATTCCCATCATCACCCCCGTCCCTGTCTGCTCAGAAATAAAATGTAATTTTTCAGCTAAGCTTTTTTCTCCACGAAGGTTCTGGTGCTTTTTAGTTTCTAGCAAAGATGCTTTATTCGGTGTTTCCACCCCGTAAAAACCGTTAATAAAATGAGCTTTATGATACCAATATCGTAACGATTTCATCACCGGTGTATTATCGGCTAAACGAAGGGTTAGCTCAGTATATTTAGGATGATGATAACCAATCTCTTCGCCAATCTTATACAAGTTTTTAAGTACGTCTATTGCTTTCCTAGGATTAGCAATAAAGTTATCATCAACCACAAAGACCTGTCCAGTCCAACCCAGCTGATTCATTTGCCGAAACGATTCAGCTGTTTTTTCAAAAGGTGTCACCCGATAAGCTTTGCCAAAGCGATAGGGAATATCACAAAACTCGCAATTTTCTGGACATCCACGACTAATCTGCACAGCCATATGCACATAGTTTTGCATATTAATGGATGCATAATCCGGCTGAAAAAATTGCTCTGGCGCTACAAAATGCCCTTTATAATATTTTTTTGCATTGCCCTGAATTAAGCCTTGCAGTAAATCATCAATTACACCTTCAGCCTCATGCTCTATTAAATAATCCGCTATATTCATTAAAGGTGATTGCAGTGTAATCGCTGTTCCGCCAACAATTAAACATTTACCCGCCTGCTTAACCTCTTTAGCAAGTTGCAATAAACTCTGTTGCTGAGCCAACATTCCACCGATATAAACATGATCTGCATCATTGATTAATTCTTTTAGAGGTCGGGGATCAATATTTTTATCTACTAAAGATAAAGACTGATAATAGGGTTTGAGGTGGTTAAATAACCCCATTAAACCCAGAGGGGGAAGTAACCGTTTTGGCAAGCCAAACTCACTGGCCTGTGTATACATTTTTAAACTGGTCGCATAACTCCAGAACGTATCTTGAGTATCAAATTCAGGATAAATCAACACTGCTTTATCAGCAATTAGTTTAGTCATACCTTACGCCTTATTCTGTTATTCTCAGAATTTAGCTAAGATAATACCACCGAATCAAATTTATAAATTATTTTAAACAGCACATTGCGTTGGCTCTTAAAAACGCGAAGAGGGTGTAACCAAGGGAGATGGAAAAAAATAATCATCCAATCTTGCGGGTCTTTTTGCCCGCCTTCAGTGGAGCAGAAACAGTTACGTAGCTTGCTATGCGCCCGTTTCTACTCCACTGAAGGCAAACAAAAATCCTGCCCAATATCAGACAATTATTTCTTTCCAGCTCCCCAAGGTTAATTTATCCCTATGCAAGATTTTACTACTCTTTGAAGACAGGACAAAAAAATAATGCTGCTGTAGGCTCAGAGCACCTGACATCTGCCTTATAAAATCAAAAGCTTACGTTGTTATTATGATAATAAGGTGAGACATATTTTGCATGGTATCAAATTATTTTCCACGAGATCAGGTGATCTGAGACTGGTGTAATGATAAGAACTTCAGCATTTGATCTACAAACATTGCTAGGGTTTGTACATCAACTACTGTACTCATCGATAATTGACCTATCGTTTCAACTCATTAGGGTGGGAAAAAAGCTTGTCCATCCTAACGGATTTAATATTGATATCTCTATTCTTTGGGGGTTGATTATATCAATCATGATAAAAAACCGAGTCAAACAATTGCAGCCAACTTGTCTCTTATTCTTTGATATCTGATTTTAACTTTTCTTTTTTGTAATTTAGTTTGAAAAATTTTTAAACGTAGTCTAACTTTATAGATGCCTAGCAACTCAATCTATTTACTAGCTATTGATAGCTTGTTTATTAAAAACCGATCTAAAGTAAGTTGTCTTGTTTTCGGGAGAGATCTTATTCCTGATTTGTCGATAAATACAACTTATCAGAGAAAAAATCCTTGATAAAAAATACAGATGAAAACTTTCCTGAAAATTTTATTAATATTAGATTATCAGGGTAGGTCTTCCTGTTAATAATATAGTTATGTCTTGGAGCGTCAAATCGATACTACTTTTAAATATCAGTATGCTGGATAACAAAAAATCATATGAAATTTTACTTTCTAAGTTTAGTAATAATGATCTCAACCGCCTTGAGTTTTAATCTAGGAGCACAAATACCTGCTTCAAAAGTTGATGTGGCACTTAAGGAATTTATTACAGGAAATTATAATGGTAAGGAGGTAATGCTACCCATTATAAAGAAAGGTTTTAGATCATCTGATATTAAAGTGCGTTTGGGGGCAGCTCAGGCTTTTGAAGCTGCTATCAGGCGGAGAGAGCTTGCCATTACATTGGAAAAACTTAATAAACCTGAATTTAAAGACATTTTTGCCGGACTCCTTAATGATGAGTATGCCTTCATGAGAAGTAGTGGTGTACGTTATTTGCTTACGCTGTCTACACCTGATAGTAAGAGTATAGGGCTGTCTATTAGAGCCTTAGAGAAGGAAACTGATGAGGAGTCACTGGAAAAAATGATTCGCTATTTCGTGATGCCTTACAGCTTTTCAAAAAATAAAAAAGATAAAGCATTGATCACTTCCATGCTCAATGCACAAGCAAGAAAAAGACAAGGGCTTAAGTTATCAGGGTCTGCCTTGTTAGCAGCAAGCATGCTTTCTAGAACGGAAAGGCAACCAGAAGATTTACTAGAGCTTGTTGTAAATGACCTTTATGGACGGTCTCTTCGAAGCAAAAGCTTCGATATTGTTCGAAATTATGGAAAAGTTTCAAAGAAGCACATAAAAGTGCTCTATGAAATACAGAAAGACTTAAATAATGGAAAATATAAGTACGATAGACCACAAGATAAAGACTATCGAGACATCAAGTATATAGATAAATTGATAGGTGATATAGAGAGTCTTTAATAACCTAGTTTTAGGAGTTAATTCATCTATACAGTTTTAAATTACATAACAAGTAATTTCACTTGATGTAAAGCTCAGCCCGCCTTTTGTGTATTCGCTACCGCTCATTTTCAAAAGTAATTAGGGTCAAAGTAATTAGGGTCAGAGTAAAATTAACTACTGCTATCAACAGCTTTTTCTAGTTTTACCTGTTTCGATTAATTTTTATTTTACTCTGACCCTAATTATTTCTAATTATTTGCTAATTATTCTGACCCCAATTATTCAATTATTAATGTAAATGGGAATACAGATTTTACTAATTACGACCCAGATTCTGTTATGAATTATTGTCGGCAAAATTACTATGGTGATAGTAGTTTGAGTACTATGGATGAAGTATCTGTTAAGGCTTATTTTGGACGAATACCAACTTTTATTGGAGGATCTTCAAAACTAGATATTCCTCGGGTTATGTTTCAGGGGAATCCATACAAAGCAACTCTGCAATATGGAAGTGATGGTAAGTTTACTTTTATAAGTGCTAGTCCAACGAATAATTTGCCAAAAAATCAATCTAGCGTAGAAACCATTCTTTCAAATTCAATTCTAACATTACCGCTTATACGGTACATGGATAATGGAAAAGTTAAGAAATTATAGAGAGTTACTCTAAGACAGGGTAGTGACGGTAAATTATTACATAATAAACTTTGATGTACATCCAGATACAATTTGATAGACAAAACTATGATGTTGATTTTATTTGTTATTTGAATAACGTAGGCTAATGTTATAATCAGCAGTTATTTTATGAATAATCCCCTAAAGAGTAGTTGTTTATTAAGGAATTCTGCAATGACACAAGATTTTGAAAAAAAATATAATAAATTTATGCTTCTTAATATTATGTTTTCTTTGTTTATCAGGATGTGAATTTCCCATAAAAGGATTTCATTCTGATCTACCTAGTAATGACTTAATTACAGGCTCTTTTCGTATACTAGCCTCAATTGTGGTCTATGTGATTCTTCTTAGTGTTCTTGCAACTATTCCTTTATTTATTAATAAATCTTTTAAAATTACAAAGATATATAGGCTTTATAAATTATTTTGGTTGGTTGCATCATTAGTTTTTTCAAATTTACTTTTACTACTTTTTAACGTAGAACCAACTTCCCCCATAGAAAATGAAGAGTATATGAGTTTCATGTTTGTTCTCGTTATTGCTGTCTTATTGCCGACACTCTTGCCAGCTATTTACCAAAATCATGCAAAAAATAATAATTGAAATGTTATTTTTTAAATAAGCTGATATACATTGGTGTCTAACAAGTGACTATGGTGTCAA
>JAGLDH010000162.1 GCA_023145835.1 Methylococcales bacterium | reverse complement strand
TTTTGTGATTCAATGATAAGAAGAACCCTAGCCATTAACTTAAAGTGTGGCTACTTTCAAATATTACCTTTATTTTCTTATCTTTGCCGTTCTATTTATTTTCAAATATTTACAGCGGCATTATGTTCTCAACGGTAAACAAAATATAATGTAGACTAAACTAATAAATCTAAACCTAGTTTTTCTTTTATTATTAACAAATGACCAACTCTAGCACACTAATAGAAAGCTTCACTAGCGAATTAGATCATTATTTAGAACTGCATTCATCAGCACTAAATCATATTCTATATGGTGATATTACTGATAGAGTTTCTCGCCAGAAGTCAGGGACAACTTTAGAAAAAATTATTAATGGTGGTTTACACACTTATGATGGATGGGAAAGTTTTTCATTAAATTATCCTGATTTAGTACATATCTGTAATTTCAATTCAAAACTGCATTCATCTTGGTATTATGCTCGTGAACTCCAAAATGGAATTATTACACTAAGGGTTCCTGAACATATTTTTAGTAGTAAAGCCGCAAAAATAACCAAATTTCCAGACAACTATTATAAATCTGGATATCTATGGAAAACTCTTTTTTCTAAAGGTTTTGGGAAAGAAGACCTAATAAAAACTATTGAGGAAGCTTTAAATAATATAAATAAAGAATCCTCAAAAGAAGGTGAAATAATTGGGTATACAAAAATTAACAATCCATTAAGGACGGTGCGTGTCGTTATTTTGTATCGTGATAATAAAATAAACTCAGTATTTCCATCTTGGACTCAACCAAATACAGGAAACAATGGAAAGGTGTTTTCTCACTTTGAAAGCATCGGTCATGTTATTAATTCTGCAACCATTTTTATTGGTGATAAGCCCACAGACATAACATCTTGTATAGATAATAAAAATGTAACACGATCTTTAATTGATATTACTCCAAACATTTTTTTAGTAAGACCAAAGCCAAATAAAAACATTATAAAATGGAGGAAATCGCGTGAACTTTGTCTTAAAAAACACTCAGATGCCCTTAATAAAAACAGTGTCTTATGTGTTTATAAGTATATTACTAATTTCGAGATATGCAAAAATTACGACTTAATTAGTAAGGATGGATATAACAAAGATTTGCACCTAATAGAAAAGTCTCTAAAAGCTTTTAATGCTGTGCAAATACATCAAAACATAATTGATTCTATAACAAATTTATATCTTTACGATAACCTTAATAAAACGAACCAATTTCATACTGCAATTTTATATCTATTGAAAAATATGATTACTTTTTCAGGTGTTGATAGTTGGATTAAAAGAAAAATATATCATAAAATTATTTCGTTACTACCTACATATCATTCTGTTGATGCAACAAAAGATTTTATTTGTTTTTTATCTGAATCTCCATCAAGAAGAGAGTTGTTTGTTGAATTTAGCTTTGACTCTCAAGTAAAAAAAGAACTTAAAGGTCCATTTAATGTTGAAGATATACCAGATGAACTTCTTATAATATCAGGATCGGCAAAATTTTTAAAAATAAAATACAATCATTTTGTTGAATATTTGAAAGAAAACTTAGGTGAAAACTATCTGTTACATTTTAATAATAAAGAAAGGACTATTTTTGTTTCCAAGCATATTGAAAGTGGTGGTAAAAATCACAAAATATTAATATCAGATGTTATTCGGTATTTTGTTGTGTCTGACTTTGATACATTTTCAGAAGATTTTTCTAAATTAATTGAACACTTAATCGCTAATAATACAATAGATGATGTTAAATATTCTGTTCAAATAATTATGCGTGATTATTGTCGTATCCAGTTTGCTCAGAGACTAAGATCAAACTTATTGTATAAAGACTACTTAAATTTTGAAGAAGATATTGGATCTACGGTTTCAAATGAATATATTCAGCATACAATACTAAAGCATGAAAGAATGTTAAACACATGGCGTGTTAAACATTTTCTTGATTCTGTTGAAAAGTTATGCCCGCTATATAATGACTTGAAATTTAGTCGGGAAATAGAAATGTACAGGGATAAGGCAACAAAAGAGATACCTCCGCTACCAGAGGTTATACCAGAGTATATAGAAAAGAGGCGAAAATAGCTTTTTCATTATATACGTCACAAAACCCCACCACTGTTACCAGTGATAGGGATTATGTCGGTTTATTTACCAGCCACACTTTAAGTTAATGGCTAGAGAAGAACCCCCCCTTTTTTTATAGAGAGCTGTTTCTCAATGAATATGATTCTTTAGACAGAATACTGATAATCCCCTCTTTCTTAGCAAATCCATTAGGGGTTTTTATAGAATGGTAAATCACATGGGCTCCAATAGTTCTATGGCTACATATTTAACCAAGTGTCTATTTAGTTCAGATAATCAAAATGATTCAAAGTTCTTGGGGATGAAAAAAATTAAATATATCAATCATTTTTTTCTTGATCTTCACTTATCTGAATTATCCACTATCAATCCACTTTAGTGGATTGATAGTGGATGGGGAAATCTATGCTAAAAAATAGTAGTCAGTATAAGAGCGTTGTATTTCTAATATTGTCTTTTATTATGATGTGTAATTTACAAAAAAATGAGTTTTTTTAATTAAGTCGTTAATTTTAAATACTTTTGATATAAGCTATCATGATCTTCGACATGCTTGGGATCCTTGGTAATACAATCTACGGGGCATACTTCGATACACTGAGGTACATCATGGTGACCAACACACTCTGTACATAAGGCAGGGTCGATAATATAAATATCTTCTCCTTGAGTAATAGCTCCATTTGGGCATTCAGGTTCACAAACATCACAATTGATGCATTCATCATCTATTTCTAAAGACATGTATATTCCTTATGTAAATTTTTTAATTAAACGATCATCTACGCATTTTGGGACGAAGCTAGATACATCACCTTTGAGTTTTGCGATTTCTCTTATCATGCTAGAAGATATAAATTCGTATTGTTCTGCAGGTGTTAGAAACATTGTTTCTAATTCAGGTGATAAACGGCGATTCATACCTGCAAGTTGAAATTCATATTCAAAATCAGATACTGCTCGTAATCCTCTTAAGACAACACTCGCATCATGTTCTTTTGCACAATCAACTAATAAGTTACTGAAGCCGATGATACTTATATTTGAAAGGCTTGCTGTTACTTCTTCAACCATCAATACGCGTTCTTCTAAAGAGAACAAAGGGGCTTTTTCTTGGTTGACTGCTACAGCCACTATTACTTTTTGGAATAACTTGGATGCTCGTATGATGATATCTAAATGCCCATCAGTAATTGGGTCAAATGTGCCGGGGTAAATAGCCGTAATATTCAAAATAGTTGGTTCTAATTGGTCAAAAAAAGGGCGAATTTTAACACAAAATGAAAACAGAGGGTTTCTCTAAATAAAATTTAAGACTGATTGAATGATTTAATAAGAAAAATAAGCATTTAAGAACGTTCAAACAAGAAGTATTCTACTTCTCCTGCTTGTTTATTTTTTAAGCAGTGCCAATTATTTGGTATATCATTTAATGATAGTTTATTTTCAACTTCTAGATAAATTTTAGCAAAAGGAGCTAACCAATTTTTATCTTCTAGCCATTGGCAACTTTGTAATGCAAGACCTTTTTTAAAAGGAGGGTCTAAAAAAACCAAATTGAATTGGGTTGAATCTCCAGCTAAAAATTTAAAGGCATCCATTTGTATGATTTTAATTTTTTGAGTAGATAGTTTGGTAATATTTTCTTTAATTAAACGGCAAGTTTGAGGGTTGCTTTCTACCATAACTACTGATTTTGCTCCTCTAGAAGTAGCTTCAAATCCTAAAGAGCCACTTCCTGCAAATAAGTCCAAACATTTGCTTGATATAACATCATGTTGTAACCAATTAAATAATGTTTCACGGACTCTTGCTGGAGTAGGCCTTAGGCCAGGAGACTCTTCAAACGTAAGCTGGCGACTTCTCCATTCGCCAGCAATAATTCTAAGTTTATTTTTCACTCTTGGTTTAATTCTAGTCAATTGTGAGTTAAAAATGTAATGGTAAAACAATTAATTCTAGTTTTTACCACCTACTGTAATTGTATGAATATTTTCAGGTTTAATCCGTTTTTGAAAAGCATTTTTGATCGAAGAAACGGTAATTGCCTCAACTTTTTTCTGGAATGCATCTAAATAATCTAGAGGTAATTTATAAAAGCCAATCATAGCAACGTAACTGGTTAACTTACTATTAGTATCAAATCGAATAGCAAAGCCACCTGTGATATTTTTCTTGGCAGCAATTAACTCTTCTTCCGTTGGGCCATGGCTAACAAAATTTCTTAAGGTTTTTTGCATTACATCTACAGCTTGTTTTGTTTGATTGTTACGAGTTTGTAAACCCATAGTAAATGGTCCTTTTTTTAGCATGGGAGAAAAATGACTCGATGCGCTGTAAGCTAACCCCTTTTTCTCTCTAACTTCTTTAAATAATTGGGATACTAATCCACTGCCGCCCAAAATATGGTTGCCAACATAAAAATCAAAATAGTTAGGATCTTTTCTATCCATACCTATTAGGCCAGCCAAAACATGGGTTTGTGTTGATGGAAACTCAATGTGTTTGTTGGATCCCTTTGACACTAAGTTTACTTCAGGAAGTGCGGATGGTGCATTTCCAGATGATAAGTTACTTACCAAAGATTCTGCAGTTGCCATTGCTTGTTGTTTGTCCATATCTCCAACGATAACAACCATTGCATTTTTTGAAACGTAATATTGTGTATAAAAGCTCTTTATATCATCCTCAGAAAAACCAGATACTGTTTCAATATTACCTTCAGTTGGGTGGGCATAGGGGTGGTTTTTATATATTGCCTTAAAGAATTCAATGCTTGCTATAGCACCAGGGGACTCTTCTCTATGTTTTAAGCCTGCAAGCGTTCTATTTTTTTCACGTTGAAAGTCATTCTTGTTAAAAGTAGGTTGGCTTAAAATAGTCTGCATAGTTAGCAAAGCTTTATTAAGTAACTTTGGATCTGTTAAAGAGCGTAAAGAGACTGATGCGTTATCTCTTGATACACTTGTACCAAACTGAGCTCCTACACTTTCAAATCGTTGAGCAATTTCATCTGCATTCCATGCCCCGGCACCAGTATCTAATAACAAAGACGTTAATGCCGCAATACCTTTTTGATGATCATCTCTTGCGCTTCCAGCATCAAAAACGACTTGAATATCCACCATTGGCAATCCTGTCGCTTCAATATAAAATACAGGTGTTCCTTGAGATGTTTTCCATTGTTCTATTTTTGCGGCAGAAAAAGATGACTGAGAAAATAATAGAAATAATAGACCAATAAAATTAATTCGCATGACGGCCTCCAGCTACCTTGTTTGTACGTTTCTGTTTAGTAATCGGTTGAGGTTCTAGATAAGCAATATTTAAATTTTCTTCTAACAAATATTTACGAGCAACTTTGCGTATTTGTTCAGCAGTAATTTGATTAACTTTATCAACATACTCATCGGCTTTTTTCCATCCCATGCCTATTGTTTCTAACATACCTAGTTGCATAGCTTGATAGAAATTAGAATCTTTTTCATAAACTGCGCTGGCTAAAACTTGTGCTTTCACGCGTTGTAATTCATTATCTGATACTAGCTCTCTTTTTAAGACATTGATTTCTTCTTTTAAAGCATACTCCATGTCAAATACAGTTTTACCTTCAGCAGGTGTTGCATCTAACATAAATAAGTCAGGTAAGCGAGAGATCATGTTGTAACCTGCGCCAGCAGCAACAGCTATTTGACTTCCTCTCACTAATTTTGAAGCTAGTCTCGCGCTGCTTCCACCATCTAAAATACCCGCTAAAACTTCTAAGGCATAAGCTTCTGATTCATCTTCAATTGTGTTAAGGACTGGAACTTTATAACCCATTAAAATATAGGGTAGTTTTGCAGGTAATTTAATCGTTGTTTTACGTACCCCTAATTGTTCTAATTCTGCTCTTGGTTTAATCTGCTTTATTTTACTAGTTTTTAATTCTGAAAAATACTTTTCAGCTAGGGCGAAAACTTTATTATGTTTGACATCACCCGCAACAACTAGAGTCGCATTGTTAGGTGCATACCAGCGTTCGTACCATTGTTGTAAATCTTCTACCTGATAATTAGCAATGTCTGAAGGCCAGCCAATGACAGGGTTTTTATAGGGGCTATTGGTAAAAGCCATGGCCATAAAATATTCTTGAGTTTTAGAACGAGGTTTATCATCAGTGCGCATACGACGTTCTTCAGTGACGACTTCGAGTTCTTTTTTTAGTTCTTTGGGATCTAAGCGTAAATTACGCATACGATCAGCTTCTAATTTAAAACTGACTTCTAAACGAGACTTTTCCATGGTTTGGAAATATGCAGTATAGTCGCGACCAGTAAAGGCATTTTCATTACCTCCATTTTCAGCAATAATACGAGAAAATTCACCTATTGGGTATTTTTCAGTCCCCTTAAACATCATATGTTCAAGCATATGGGAAACACCAGTAATTCCATTTGGTTCATAACTTGAACCTACTTTATACCAAACTTGAGAAACAACGACAGGTGAACGATGATCTTCCTTCACCAAAACCTTTAAACCATTCTTGAGAATGCGTTCATGCACTTTTATGCTTGAACTGTAAGCACTAATGGGCAAGCAAATGAGTGTGAATAATATTATCCTGAAAATCATGAATTCTCCGTTATCTATAATGTTAGCAATCCGACTATTTCATTAATGAATAGTTCACTGTATTCTATACGTTCTTATACATGTTAGGTTCAAAATTATAATGACAAATGTTCAATCGACATTATCTTGGAAAAACTATCTTGAGTTATGCAAACCTAAAGTGGTTGTACTACTCGTTTTTACTGCTATTGTCGGAATGTTACTTTCTGTCCCCGGAATACCTCCTTTAGAGAATTTAATCTATGGAACGATAGGCATTGGACTAGCTTCATCATCAGCTGCTGCTGTCAACCATTTTATAGATCAAAAGGCTGATGCAGAAATGAGTCGAACACAAAAAAGACCCTTACCAAGTGGCGAATTAAGCTCTATGAATGTACTCGTTTTTGCGGGGGTTATTGGTCTAATTGCAATGATTGTTTTGGTTGTATTTGTAAATACCTTAACGGCAGTTTTAACGTTTCTTTCATTGATAGGATATGCCGTTATTTATACTATATACCTTAAACATATGACACCTCAAAATATTGTTATTGGTGGTGCCGCGGGTGCTGCACCACCGGTTTTAGGATGGTGTGCAATAACAGGAGAAATTCATCCGCACGCCTTATTATTATTCTTAATTATATTTGTTTGGACGCCCCCTCATTTTTGGGCATTAGCAGTAGCAAAACGTGAAGAATATGCGAAAGCAAATATTCCTATGCTACCCGTAACTCATGGTTCAAAATTTACTCGATTACAAATATTGTTTTATACGGTATTGCTGTTGATTGTTACATTACTACCTTATTTAACTGGGATGAGTGGTTTGATTTATCTGTTTAGTGCACTTATTTTAGGTTTTGTTTTTATCTATTTTGCTATTATATTAATGCGTAATAAAGATAAAGAAACAGCGATGAAAACTTTTTTTTACTCTATTAATTATTTAATGTTGATGTTTGCAGCCTTACTAATAGACCATTACTTTCCAATGTCTTTTTCATCATGAATGAACTTCAGGGTGAACACCCATTTGCTGAATTTATAAAAATACTAGGTAAAGGAAAAAAAGGTTCACGGCCTCTTACTCAAGATGAAGCTTACCGTGCTATGGTTATGATATTAACTGATAAAGTTGAGCCTATTCAGCTGGGTGCATTTTTAATGTTAATGCGGGTTAAAGAAGAAACTCCAGAAGAACTCGCTGGGTTTGTACAGGCAGCACGGAAATCTATTGCAGGGCATAATCATAAAGTACAAATTGATTTGGATTGGTCGTCTTATGCTGGAAAGCGGCGTCATTTACCTTGGTTTCTTCTCTCGACCTTGTTATTAACAGAAAATGGTGTTCGTATATTTATGCATGGAGCCGGCGGGCATACTGAAGGACGAATATATACTCAGAATATATTGAAATATCTAGGCCGTAATAGTGCAACTAGTATCGATGATGCAATTAAGCAAATTAATGAAACTAATTTTAGCTATCTGCCATTAGAATATTTCTGCCCTAAACTATATGAAATGATTAACCTTCGTCCAATAATGGGGTTGCGGTCCCCAGTACATACTCTAGTTAGATTGCTTAATCCTCTTAATGCATCTCATGGAATTCAAGGGATATTTCACCCTAGTTACCGGCAGGTTCATCAAAAAGCGGCTTTGTTATTAAAACAACCTAGTATGGCCGTTTTAAAAGGTGAGGGTGGTGAAACTGAGCGTAATCCTGATGTTGACTGTTTAGTTCAGTCGGTCAAAAAAAACCAGCTAGATGAGGAGTTATGGCCTGCACTTTTTGCACGTAGACATGTTAAATCTGAAAACCTTGATCCACAAAACCTGGCTTTATTGTGGCAAGGGGAGCTGAGTGATGAGTTTGCAGAAGCTACGATTATTGGCACAGCAGCTATTGCATTAAAATTAATAGGTAGAGCTGATACACAACAACAGGCATATGATTTGGCTACGCAATATTGGTTGGAAAGACAGGTGTCACTTTAATAATACAATTCAAGCCCAAGATTTAAAGTTATTCAGGCTCAAAATAAAAAGTTGTTTTTTTGATGATTTTACTTTATTTTTCTAAACGATTAATGATGCTTATTTTTCTGTTAATTGTAATGGTTCAACTATAGTTATTAACAGTTAAGCAATGACTCTATGAAATAAGAGTCATTGTTATTCGTGTAAATTACTAAATGAACCAGAAATGACTGATATTCTTGTTGGGCGGCAGCAAATTTTAGATTGTGATCTAAAAATTTATGCTTATGAAATTTTATTTAGAGGAACAGATTTTGATTTGAATCTTAAAGATGGAGCAACATCAGCAACAAATCAAGTTATTACTGATTCAATCCTAGAAATTGGTTTAAATGGTATTGTAGGATCAGGAAAAGCTTTTATTAATTTTACAGCTCAAAACCTTCTTGAGAAAACTCCGTTACACCTTCCCAAAGATCGAATTGTAATAGAAGTGCTTGAAGATGTTACCGTTGACTTTAGAATAATAAATCACTTAAGAGAATTCTCTCAACAAGGGTATACAATTGCGTTGGATGATTTTGTTTATACACCTGAATGGGTTCCATTGATTGAATTTGCAGATATTATCAAGCTTGATATCATGGCTATGCCTCTTTCTGAAACATTAGCCACAATTGAAAAATTAAAAGCATATGATGTAAAGTTATTAGCTGAAAAAGTTGAAACACGTGAAGCGTTTGAGGTATTGAAAAAAGCGGGGTGTGTGCTTTTTCAAGGATTCTTTTTTAGTAAACCTAATATTGTTGCAGGAAAACGCTTAGGAGTTAATCAAATTGCGACTATTAAGTTATTGTCTACAATAAATAACCCTGAAGTTAGTTTTAATGAACTTAGTACAGTCATTACTCAAGATGTTGGTTTAAGCTATAAACTTTTACATTATATCAACTCAGCATTTTTTTCTTTCCCAAATAAAATAGAATCCATACATCATGGGGTTACCTGTTTAGGAATCAGTGAAATTAAGCGTTGGGTGAATATTCTGACATTAACCTCGGTTACGAACAAACCTGATGCTTTGTTTCAAAATATTTTGATTAGAGGGAAAATGTGCGAACTATTAGCAGAACAATTTGATCAAGATCCTAGTCAGATGTTTTTAATGGGAATGCTTTCGTCTCTAGATAGTTTATTGGACATTCCTTTAGAAGAAGCCATAAGTCAGCTTCCTATGTCAGAGGGTATTGAACGAGCTATATTACATAAAGAAGGGGTGGCGGGTGAAATATTATCCTATGTTATTAACTATGAACAATGGAAGTTGACTGACGAAGATATGTCTCGAATTAAACCTATTACTATTGGAGAGATCTATTTTAAGAGCGTTAATTGGAGTAATGAAACTCTGGGGTGTAAATAATAGGATGATCTTAATTAATAGTAATTATTATTTCCTTGTTTGTTAAAAATCAATTAGATACAAGTATTTTATTGTTTTATCCACTCTTCCTGTTTAAAAAACGATAGCTCTTATCTACTCACAAGTAACTTACTAAGGTAAAATTGATATTCTAAGCAATAGTTAGCTCTATTGAGATAGTTGCACTTATATGTTCTGGAGTGCAGTAAAGATATTTTACAAATTTACTAACGGGTACGATGGAATGAAATGGCGTAATCGAAGAGTCAGTCAAAATGTAGAAGATAGACGTTCTGAAGGTGGTAGCCCAAGGCTAGGGAGAAAAACTGGAGGAATAAGCGTAATTTTGGTTTCATTGGCTGCAATGTATTTTGGTGTGGATCCTAGAATTATTTTGAGTCTTATGGACGGAGGTGGAGGACAAAGTGCAAGTACACAAAGTTCACCTTACCAGCCTTCTGCAGCACAACAACAATTAGCACAGTTTACAGGTGTTGTTTTGGCCGATACGGAGGATGCTTGGCAAACTTTATTTCAGCAAAAAGGGTTACGGTATCAAGAGCCTAAGCTAGTATTATTTACTGATACTATTCGTTCTGCTTGTGGGCATGCTGAAGCTGCAATGGGGCCTTTCTATTGTCCTGGAGATAATAAAATCTACATTGATCTTGGGTTTTATCAGCAACTAAAAAGTAATCATAATGCACCGGGTGATTTTGCACAGGCCTATGTCATTGCGCATGAAGTAGGTCACCATGTTCAAACATTATTAGGTATATCGGGCAAAGTGCGTCAAGCGCAACAGACGTTAGGCCAAGCAGAGGCAAATCAATTATCAGTCCGATTGGAATTACAGGCAGATTGTTTTGCAGGTATTTGGGCGCATCGTACAGAAAAAGCCAAGCATATACTTGAACAAGGGGATATTGAAGAAGCGTTAAATGCTGCAAGCGCAATTGGTGATGATCGCTTACAGAAACAAGCTAGGGGCTATGCCTCACCTGAGTCATTTACCCATGGATCTTCACGTCAAAGAGTTAAATGGTTTAAAAAAGGATTACTAGAAGGAACAATAGAAAGTTGTAATACCTTTAGTTAAAAATTTGATGAGCGAAAGAAGTATAGAAATAGAGATTGCTTATTATAGCGACCTCTATTTCTGAAAAAAAGGGTATGTTTTATTAGTCCCTAATAAAGGTT
>JAGLDH010000161.1 GCA_023145835.1 Methylococcales bacterium | reverse complement strand
AAAGTGAGCAATGGCGCGCTTGATTGCTGTGCGATTTTTCTAGAAAAAACTAAATTTAGCCTCAATAGCAATCATGCCTGATAGAACGATTAGACAGAATAATCCAGCAAGAACAGTCTTTCCTAAAATAGTAATATTTTTAAAATAAAGTAGATAAGAAAGCGATGTGGCAAAATAGATTATTAGTACAGTAATCACAGCAATTGAAAGAAAGCTAAGAGAAGCAATGATCAAAAGTGACAAAATAATTATTATTTTAGCCGCTTGCTTAATTGAAATTAAGCCTGAAGCAAATGGACTAAGGGAGGTGCCGTTATTGAGTCTATGAGCACCTAAATTTAGTAAATCATTTAAAATGTGAGTAAATGAAGTAATAAAAGAGACACAAAAGAAACAAATGGTTAGCTGGGATATAGCAGTAGAATCATTAAGATTATGATCTATAAAATAAGCTACAAAAACTAATAAACTGATAACCCATTGATTGATATGAATTGCTTTAAGGTAGTCACTGATTGATGGAGACGGCAGTTGAAATTCTTTTTCAATGGTAAAAGTTTCTCTCACTTTTTGTAAGAAACTATTCTCCTGAGATACAACGGAGACTTGGCCGGCAGAAGACCAAACAGACAAATCAATCTCCTCATTTCCAATATATTCAAACCCCTTTTCTCCAAAACGATCCACTAAAAATTGTCGTTTATTATGTCCAGTCAAATTATGCTCTGAATTGGATGCTAATACCTCATCAAATATGTCTAGGTAATCAGCAATGGAGTCAGCTACTTCAGCGTTAGCTCCTGTTACTAAGAGTATTTCTCGGTCTTCTGGCTGGGATTGAATATATTTAATAATATCATCATTATAAGGAAGGCTTTTTGGTGAAAGCTTGACGTGTTCGGTGAGTTTTGCTTTAAAAAAAGCTTTAGATTTTATAGCCCAAGATAGGCCAATAATACAATATATCGCTTTTTGCCTTAAAAGTTGTAAGACAGATTCATGTAATGAATCTGTCTTTATTAAAGTTCCATCTAGATCAACACATAATGGAAGGCTAGAGTTATTTAAATCATTATTAGACATTGCTTAGAAGCCTTAGGTTAAAGATATTAAAATTAAGGTTTATTGTATTTTGAGGAAGTATGTAAAAAAAGGATATGAACAAATTCACAATCTATTTCTTAAAGTATAGTGAGTGGTTGTTGTCTTTCAAGAATCTGATTAACTTCTGAAACATGTATCACAGTTTATCGCTTGTTTGACGAAGAAAAAGATTAGGATGGGTAAGGTGTGTATTCCACGCTATTTACTGGAATACATTGAGAAGAATTTATTTTTAGTCTATGGCGTCCCGAGAGGGAGTCGAACCCCCGGCCTGCCCCTTAGGAGGGGGCCGCTCTATCCAGCTGAGCTATCGGGACATAAACCGAGTGTATTCTAACATAGAGCTATTTTTTTATCACTTGAGAAGGACTACTGGCTGATATTAAAGGGAAAATATAATAAGGTATCAATGCTTTTAGGGTCTATCTGCTATTGAAATAGAGCAGATTAAAACCTGATTATTAATCACATTATAAGACGAACTCGTTATTGGAAAAAAGGTAGGGCTTTGAATAGATTGAGCTGATTACACAGAAATTAAAGAACTAGATAGCTTGGCGTTGTGAGTAGAGCCATCCGGGCCATAGGTAGTTGCTTGTTGCGATTTTCCCTTTAAAATGTGTAATGAACGATGGGTGTGTTGAGCTAGTATATTGATACTTGCTCCATTTTTTTCATTAAGTAAACGACACTGGTTAGAAATAGAAATGGTTTCTTTCCATGCACTGAGAGTATCAACGATATCTAAATTTGCAGCTTTTGCCTTTTCAAAATATTCAGACATCCCACGAGAAGTCAGTTGTAATTTTTCAGTAGATAATACCTGAGATAGTTGCTTTGAAAACTGATCTAGTTGAGAAACCACCTCTTTTTTACTGGCAGCTATTTTAGAGATTGCCATAGCATCTGTACGACCTTTTAAGCTTTCTGATTCTCTGGTTAAAAGATCAAGTAATTGAATACTCAAGTTAAAACCATTTTTTATCAGCTTTTCAGTAATTGGGAATGTTTTATTAATCATATTTTTATTACCCATCGCACTTTAATTATCTTTCCATATGAATCATTTTTTCAGCAATCTGCTCAGCATTAATAGAATAAGATCCTTCTTCTAATGATAGCTTTATAGCGTCAATACGCTCTTGATTGACGGGAGACGTTGTTTTTGATGACTCAAATGTTTTTGTTATTTCTTTCCCTGCCGTTGTTATTTCAACATTATCCCGAGAGTTAGAGGCAACCTGTTCGTTAGAGCCTGATGTCTTATCATTCTGTGATGGTTTAGGCGGCAGAACGATATTATTTGTATTTCCTAATGATTGAATAGTCATGATATTTCTCTATTTTTTGTTTTCATTTTGGTTAGCGGCAATTTATTTAATAACTTTAGAGAAAGATTAAAAAATTACGGCGACTTGCCCAGGACTTTTAACGGTTGCTTGGACAATTTGTTTGGATTTGATGTTTTTAACTTTAATTTTTTGACCTTTCTTTCCATCCATTACAGCAATGCCCATCATACTAATACTTAAGTTTAGACTGTTGACTTGAATAGTAACCGTATCACCTCTTTTAATTAGTTTAGGTTCAGTATAGTTTGATTTATTAAGAACTGAACCTATTTTTAAGTTTCTAGTTGCTTGTTTATTAATAAGAGAAAGGGGATTCGTTAAATATCCAGAGCGAAGCAGTGATACATCCCTTTTTTCAATTTTAAACATATGACTATTAAACATTTTTCCTCGACGAATGGGTTTAGTTAACACAAGAATTTTTTTGTATAGATTGATATTAATAGGCGTATAAATGGTCCATTTTTTTATTGAATTACACCTTACCCCAATAGAGTTCCTTCCTGGTTTTATAGTGTTACTTCGGGTGAAAATTTCTAATGCTTTATCACATAAAGAAAGCTTTAAGCGATTATCAAAATGTCCTAAGGTTAATTTGTATTCAGTTTCTGAGGATAAATTTTTATTAATATAAAGACTGATAGCTTTATTGATTGATTCGGCAGATTGTGATGCATAGACCTGTTTCGTAAAAAAGATAACGAGTAATACCATTAAAAATATTATTAATTTCATAAGAAGGTGCCATTTTTATGTCTTACCTTTTTGACAAAGCATAAATCACGCCAGTTTTTTATTCTCATTCCAAAGTAAAATTTTAAAAAGCCGATATACTTAAATGTTGTACGGATTAACTTGCTTTAAAGTGTTGCTTTAAATTTTAAAGAATAAAAACGTTACTGAGATTCTTGTTCTCAATGATGAGAAATAGTGGTAGGTAGCGAAATGCATTTTTGTATGTATAAGGTGTGGTTTGATTAGATGTAATAAAGTTATCAATGTTGCAACAGCCACCTGAAGTTTAATGTAATGATTTTTTCAAGAGGAGACTCGAATGGCCGGTATTTTGGATGGTGTAGATCAAAGGACTCAATTAGCAGGACACAATCGGTTTGAGCTATTATTGTTTAAATTAAATGGGAAACAAAGGTTTGGAATTAATGTGTTTAAAGTTCAGGAAGTTATTCAATGTCCTGCTTTAACCCAAATCCCTAAGGCACACTCTGTCATTTGTGGAGTAGCACATTTACGGGGAAAAACAATTTCTGTCATAGATCTATCAATGGCAATTGGTCTAAAACCTATACCTCCTGATAGTAATAGTTATGTGGTTGTTACAGAATATAATCGCAATATACAGGGTTTTTTAGTGGGAGCCGTTGATAGAATCATTAATATAGGTTGGGATCAGGTTAATTCTCCTCCAAGTGGTGCGGGGGCATCAAGTTACTTAACAGCAGTAACAGAAGTTGATAAGGAGTTAATTGAAGTAATTGATGTTGAAAAAGTAATGAAGGAAGTGATGGGGAGTGATGAAAAGGCATCGGATGAGGCGATTGATAGTACTCTAATAGGACAAAATGATCATATTTTAGTTGTTGATGATTCAAGTGTGGCAAGACACCAGGTTAAGGGGGTTTGTACTCAAGTTGGTATTAAATGCACGATGCTAAAGGATGGAAGAGAAGCATGGGAACATTTATGTAAATTAACGGATGAGGGTATTGATATAACAACGTACTATTCCATGATTATATCCGATGTAGAAATGCCTAGAATGGATGGCTATACATTGGCTACAAAAATTAAAAATAATGCTGCGATGAAAAATGTTTACCTTATCCTTCATACTTCTTTAAGTGGTGTTTTTAATACATCAATGGTTGAAAAAGTAGGCGCTAACAGGTTTTTAGCAAAGTTTGAACCTGATGCGTTGGTGACTGCAATTCAAGATCATTTGAGAACAATTCATGAATCATAGGGTGTTCTACTTACAGGGAGATGTAGGTGAGTAATTTATCTTTAACAAATACACCTGTAAAAAAAATAAATGCTGATATAACTTTGAATGAATATAAAATTATCCAGCATTTTTTAAATGAATCATGCGGGATTGTTTTGACTGATAATAAACAATACTTAGTCAAGAATAGAGTCACTCGTGTGTTAGAACAATTTAATTTGGCATCATTTCATGAGTTAACAGTTGCTATACAAGTGATCAGTAACGCTAGAAACCAGAAACTAAAAGCTGCTGTAGTTGATGCTATGACAACGAATGAAACCTTTTGGTTTCGTGATGATACGCAGTTTGTAGAATTAAAAGAAAGAATAATTCCTACTTTGGTTGCAAAAAAAAACGGTAAAATTAAAGTTTGGTCTGCAGCGTGTTCGTCAGGTCAAGAACCTTATAATATAAGTATGTGTGCCGAGGAAGTGGCGGGAAATTGTCAGATTCAGATTATTGGAACGGATATTTCAGACACAATTTTAAAAGAAGCAAAAGCAGCTGTTTATTCAGAGATGGCCTTGTCGCGAGGGCTAGATGAGAAAATTAGAAAACGTTTTTTTCAGCAAACAGAGCAAGGTTATCAATTAACTAGAAAAGTAACTCAAAAAGTCAGGTTTCAACAGTTTAATCTATTAAATTCTTATTCTGGCCTTGGCCGATTCGATATTATTTTTTGTCGTAATGTTTTAATCTATTTCTCGGATGAAGTTAAGCGAGATATCCTTACTCGAATGGCTAGTTCATTAGAGCCAGGTGGTTATATTTTTCTTAGTAGTACGGAGTCTATGCCATCTGGTATCAAAGAGTTTGAGGTGGTCAGAGACGGTAAGGCTCGATATTTTCAAAAAACTGTAAAGTAATCCATAAATCTGTCTGTCGTTAAATTGACACTCTGCATTCAATTCGATTCCCGTAAAGTTATCTTCAGCTGAATTGTTATTAAAACCTTATTTTTAATAGTGGCTAACTATTGCCGCCTTATTGTTTAGAGTCTATATATTTAATACATAGTAAAGAGAAATACTTCAAGGGTAGTTTAGTTGCCTAATAAAAATATTGTTTAATTCAGTAGTTTAGTCTAACGGTTGAATTATTCTGTTCTAGCAGTCCTTCTTTTTATTACCTTTCATTAATCATTGGTTTTAAAGCCAGTCATTATCAATGTATCAATTTTATTTTCCGTATCAGAAATCTATCTTATTGATTGTAAATATATTCTTTATATTGGCATAAGCCATGCTATCTATTCTGTAACAAAACTCAGGTGGTAATTATGGCTATTAATTTTAACACTGCATTAGGTGTTCATCCTCAAACGTTAGCATTACGTGAGAAACGTAGTGAAGTATTAGCGTCTAATTTGGCTAATGCCGACACGCCAGGATATAAGGCACGGGATTTAGATTTTCACGCAATCTTAAAAAAATCTATGCCAGTATCCAATACGATGGAAAGAACTCAAGAAGGACATTTTTCTCCTAATGATCGATTATTAGGTGCAACAATGATGTTTCGAAACCCCAATCAGTCTTCATTGGACGGTAATACCGTAGAGTCCCATATAGAACAGGCTAAATATTCAGAAAATGCAGTGCAATATCAAGCTAGTTTACGTTTTATTAATGGTAAGTTTTCCGGACTGATGTCCGCAATTAAAGGAGAATAATGATGCCTTCTATGAATATATTTGATGTGGCGGGTAGTGGAATGAATGCACAGTCACTAAGGTTGAATTTGGTGGCTAGTAATATTTCAAATGCCAATAGTGTGAGTAGCAGTCTTGATGAGGTTTATAAATCTAGACAGCCTGTTTTTCAGGCAGAGCTTAAAAGTATAATGGATAAAAATAATGCGAGTAGCAAAGTTAATGTTGCTGGTGTGGTAGAGAGTCAGGCACCTGCTGTGATGGAGTATGCACCTAATCATCCCATGGCGGATGGTAACGGATATATTTATAAACCTAATGTAAATACAGTTGAAGAAATGGCTAATATGATGTCTGCATCAAGGTCATATCAAAATAATGTTGAGGTTTTAAATACAGCAAAGCAATTGATGTTACAAACCTTGAGAATGGGGCAATAGGAGATAGATTATGTCAATAAATTCAATTGAAACTTATCGCAATTTAGGGCTAGCTCCAGAGGCAGAGAAAGTAGAATCTAACAAAAAAGAATTAGGGCAAGATGAATTTTTAAAGTTAATGACGACACAAATGACTCATCAGGATCCTAATAAGCCTATGGAAAATGGTGACTTTTTAGCTCAGATGGCTCAGTTTAGTACAGTAGAAGGCATTAGTAGTTTAAATGATTCATTTACTGAATTTTCTAGCTCCATTAGTTCTGGCCAAGGATTGCAAGCAGCAACTCTAGTAGGTCAGTCTGTGATGGTGGCTTCTGATGAAGGTGTTTTATCAGTGACAAAAAATTTGCAAGGTGAGGTTGATTTAAAAGGTCCAACAGAACAATTGAATATTGAAATAATGGGTTCAGATGGCAATGTAGTAAAAACATTGGATTTAGGAAAACAGGAAAAAGGTAATGTAGAGTTTGAGTGGGATGGTTTACTAAAAGATGGTATTCAAGCAACACCAGGAACATACAAAATAATCGCAGAATCAGTTATTGATGGAAATAACACCAACTCTCAGACATATTTCAGTGCAGAGGTGAAGAGTGTGTCTTTAGGCAAAGAGGCAGAAGGTATAACGCTGGATTTAGCCGGATTGGGTAAAGTTAAATTTAACGAAGTTAAGAAAATTTTTTAGGAGAATAATGATGGGATTTTCAGTTGCATTAAGTGGTTTAAGCGCGGCCTCTAAAGATTTGGCTGTCACAAGTAATAACATTGCAAATGCAAATACAACAGGGTTTAAAGAATCCAGAGCTGAATTTGCAGATGTTTATGCTGCTAGTGTTAGTGGTGTTACAAAAACTCAAGCAGGAGCAGGTGTCCGGGTTGCTAATGTTGCTCAGCAATTTAATCAAGGTAATTTAAATTTTACCGATAATAATTTGGATTTAGCGATTAGTGGTGAAGGCTTTTTCTCGTTAGCAGAAGATCCTGCTGCATCAAAACCTACTCTATTCACTAGAGGAGGGGAGTTTAAATTAGATAAAGATGGCTTTGTGGTAAGCAATCAAGGTGATTTCTTAATGTCATTTAAGCCTAATGGAACGACTGTTGATGAAGGGTTTAGCGAGGGAGTTTTTCAGCCGTTAAAAATAACAGCTGCTCAAGGCGCTCCTGTTGCAACGACTAAAATAGAAGTCAGTACAAATCTGGATGCGACTGAAATTTTGCCGCTTAATTTTCCTTCAATAACAACAGGAGGCTTTGTCGATCCTGCAGATCCCAAAACTTATAACCATACTTCCTCGGTGACTATTTATGACTCTCAAGGTAACTCACATATAGCATCTACTTATTATGTAACAAATAGAGAAAGTGGAGGGGGAGGGACAGCTAACCAATGGGATGCATATTTTTTTATTGATGGCGTTCCATTTAATCCTGATGGCTCAAAAGCAGTCTTAGCAGATCCTGCGGCGTTTCCTCCTATTGTTGCTAATGTGCATATTCCGAATACACTGAACTTTGATGCCTCGGGTGAACTTATAACGGATGTTGCTTTAGGTGGTGCACCAGCAAAGCGATCATTTGTTGATATTGAATCAACAGATATAGATCCTTCTCTTAACGTTGCTAAATTAAGTTTTACTTATGACTATGGAGATACATCTCAGTTTAGTACCAATTTTTCTGTAAAAGGATTGTCTCAAGATGGCTTACCAGCAGGTGATTTAACAGGAATAGAGATCAGTGACGAAGGTGTAGTCGCAGCAAAATTTAGTAATGGTGGCTCAGATATTTTAGGTAAAGTTGCTTTGACACGTTTTGCAAACCCACAAGGGCTCACAAAAAAAGGGGATACAGCCTGGAGAGAAAGTACGGCATCGGGTGATGGTGTACCAGGACAGCCAGGAACAGGTAGTTTTGGTATTATTCAATCAGGTTCATTAGAAGCCTCAAATGTTGACTTGTCTGAACAGTTAGTGCAGCTTATTATTGCTCAACAAGCCTATCAGGCAAATGCTCAGTCAATTACAACAGAAAAAACAATAATGCAGACAATACTGAATGCATAACTATTTTGATGTGGCATTCGGTAGAGCTGTCTAAAACCTACTCTACCGTATTTAGTTTTTAACAGAAGGAATTTATCATGGATCGTAGTTTATTTATTGCTATGAGTGGAGCCAAACAAACTTTGTTGGCTCAAGCCTCAAATGCCAATAACTTGGCAAATACTCAAACTTCTGGTTTTAAATCTGATTTTGAGCAATTTAGATCTATGCCAGTTTTTGGGCCAGGTTTTCCGACAAGAGTTTATGCCATGACTGAAAGGCCTGGCTCAGATATGAGCATGGGGTCACTTCAAACGACAGGAAATGAATTGGATGTTGCAATAAAAGGTGAGGGCTGGCTTGCAGTACAAGATGAAAATGGAGTGGAAGCTTATACTCGGGCAGGTGATCTACAGATCACGCCAGAAGGGCAATTACTAACAGGTAAAGGATTAACTGTTGTTGGGGAGGATGGGCCGATTGCTATTCCCCCATCAGAAAAAATTACGATTGGCACAGACGGAACAATTAGCATCATTCCTATCGGAGGAAATGAAACAACACTTGCAGTGATAGATAGAATTAAAGTTGTTAATCCTGAATTAAAAAATTTAGAAAAGTTAAATGATGGTTTAATGCATACGAAAGATGGAGTAGAGTTAGAAGCGAGTGCCGACGTTAATTTGATTCAAGGTATGCTAGAAGGGAGCAATGTCAATTCTGTCTCTGCATTGGTTGAAATGATAGAGCTAGCGAGAAATTTTGAATTACAGACCAAAGTGATGAAAACGGCGGATAATAATTCGGGTGTAAGTGCTAAGTTGATGCAAATGTCATAATACAGAGTAATTGTAGCTGCTTAGATACTATCTTAAAAAACAACTAAAAAACGAGTATCGAAGAAAATTATATTTTACTTCGGTATTTTGTTGTAATTTTAATATAATTATTCCAAAGTTTATTAACACTTTACTGTAAGTTACCTAATAGTTAGGTGATATGTTAAATTTAGAATTGTGAATAATATATAACCTAACTCGGAATAGATTCTTATTCATTTATTACGAAGTTCCTTTTAAAAGCTAAACCTTATTCAATCCCTCGAGTATATTCTTAATTTTTGGTGCTTGGCCTAGAGACGTTATTATTGCATCAAATATTTCTTTAGCTCCCATAGCGAGTCCATCGTTGAACAGTTGGGCAATTTTAGTTTCATCAATAACGGTTTTTTCACCCCTTGTTTTTTGTTCCAAAACTTTGTCCCGCAGAGGTAGAAGGTTATTAATAGCTCCCCCGAGAACTGCATTTTCCAATAATTCGAAGGGAGGACACATAAGACATAGTTTATCAATTTTTTTGATGCGTTCTATTTCTAAAACAGGATCGCAGATTAGTGGAAATATATCGCAGATTGTTTGGTGTACTACGCTTGCTGAGGTTGTTTTGCCAATAGCATCTTTGGCAGTTGCACCCAATACCCAGATGGGTATATTAGAATTAAACTCTTTTACGGTTAAAATATAATTCCAGACAACTGAGTATAACATCCTTGCTCGTTGCTCCTTAGTTGCCATCCAAATACCAACATTGCGAAAGTAAGTCTGGTTACGTTCCCAGTGATCTGTTGCTGTATCAGACTTGAGAGTAGGAAAATAGATATTAAACCAATGATACCATGTCGAATCTACTACAACTCTGCCAACGTCAGCGGCTTGACCATTATATACTCCAACAACACCGAAACACTTTGGAGATATATCACCCTCTGCATGTTTATTTGGGGATCCTAAAGTGTTAGCCCATGCCACTACTGTAGGAGTAGGGCGTAAACCAGATAAAGGCGTAGGGTAATGATCACCACTCACCCCATCACCAAAGTTGTAAGTAGCATTTAAATCAACTTCATTATCATTACGAACCGAATCTTCGTGAGGATGACCAGGAAAGACATCGATAAACCCACGTTGAGGGTCACACATAAGGGGATGTGGTTGCTTTTTAAATGGTAATTGCCAGCTTGACCAGGGTAATCCATATAATTTGAGCTCTAACGGCTGCGGTACGTTGTCGCTGTGATTCTTGAAGGGCATTACATCAGGATTACCTTCGTCTAAATTTGTCTGTCCAAGAGGAGCCTGCTTATCTGTTATTGTCCATTTTCGCATAGTAGAAATGCGAGGAATATTCTTACACATTGCTTCGCCGAGGGTGTCGTGGTCACCTGTTGCAAAGAGACCTCCGCCTGAGTTCATCCAGTTGGTTAATATTTTAAGCTCATTATGGGAAGGAGAAAGAGTGTTTCCTGAATGAATTCCATAGAGCCATAATTGATCATATTTATCTATAGTTGGTAATCCATCAGTCTCAGTTCGATCGAACCGGAAACCACGGTAGCGTGGACTATAAAGCTCAGGCGTTATGTTTTCTTGAGCATTTCCTTCACGAGTTGCCATCGTAACTTCATACCGAACATAGATATACTCAGGATCACGTAATGTATCGATTACATCTGATAGACCTAAGTTTACGTCCGGGCTAAAGGATATAGCCCCGTCTACTACTAAAAGAATTTTCAATGTGACAGGTTTGCATGGAAAAAAAGACTTAAAATCAATGAAACCTTTGCTTAATTCCATGGCTTCAAGCACATGCTCCTCAGCATTTAGAATTTTGACAGTGTTGCGGAGTTGGTTAGGCATAGTATTTTTTTGTTATTGAAAATAGCAGTATATTGTAATTAAAAAAATGTAATTTATATAGTATTCAATGAGTTATTGGTTGAAATAAACTTTCGATATGGAGTATGCTTTCAAATTTAAGTAATTTGCAGTGAATAGTTCACATGAAAGATGTGAATTATTCACGTTGACTATTTTTCACTATAGGCTCCTCTTGGGTGAATGATCCCTGTCTTTGTTAAGGAATCTTTGGGCAAGTTGATTCATAAAAACCAATATCGAAATAATTCAATAAGTTATATTCTATTAAACCGCTATTTTAAGACTGAGTTGAAAATCTTGTTAATAGTTGCAATCTTCGCTTGGTTATAAAATATTTTAAGCGCAAATCTGCTCAGAAAGAATTAATAGGGATACCCACAAGTTATTACTGAAGCTATAAAAAATTGGAACTAGATACAAAAAAATAAGGCAGGAGTACTGAAAAATAAATGTTATGCTGTTCTCTGAAGGCCAAGCATTCCAGGCATTTAACTGATTATCCTCCAAGAATATCTCTAGTTGGTGTTTTTACGATAATTTGATTTAGGAAAGTAATAGTTTTCAGGAAAAAGGTAGCTGACCTATCGGACGGATTATGTAAGAAAAGAAGGAATATATGTACTTATATTTTCTATTAAATATAATATAAAAAGAATGTTAAATATATTTAACATTAATCTGCATTTTAACTTATATTCTTAGCATCATGAAATATCATAATGGCATATGCTCTACTGTAATATTTTGTTTTTTATTTGTTTCTTCTGTTTCAACAGCTGAAATATTATCTCCTTCTAGTGAATGGTTAAAAAGTATTACTCTTCTTACTGATAGAAGTTCACCGGCTCCAACAACATCTGTATCGGATATCAGTGATGGCATTTTACTCACTTATAATGCTCCAACTGGCGGTGTTGATGTCGGAACATCGACATATCAATTCGATTTTACGCAAACAGTTACTGAGAAAAAAGGTATTTTATTCGATATCTCAGCCAATATAATTTCAGGTACCTATGATAATATTTTGAGTATAGAAATAATAAAAAATAACAAAATTACTAAATTATATTCTAGTACTGAAAATACCGTTAGTGGGATCCGTACTAATAATCTCCTTACCTTAAATGCTGGTGATGTTTGGGGAATTAGAGTAGTGACAGGTAACTATTCTCTAAGTCTTGGTACGGTAGGAGAAATACGAATTACTGAGCATATTCCAGATAACTGCGCTGCTTTTTATTCAATAGAGGGAAAATTGACTCTTCCTTGTGTATCAGTACAAGATGTATTTGGTAACATATTGTATTACCAGGCAAATTTACAGCGTATTCCTACTTCAATTCCGATTTCTTTTAAACTTACAAATGTACTGAAAATAGGCAACAAATTGGACAGTATTGATTGTTTGGCTACTTATAGTGATATGAATTCTATTGTAGATGTTCCTTGCGTTTTTGTTCCCAATGCATCTGCTCAAATAGATATGTTTCAAGCAAAAATGAAAGTTACTCCACTGTCTTCACCATTAACTTTTGAAGTAACAAATTTGAATCAACTTTAGGCTATTTGACAGAATAAAATGACTAAGATTACAAAAAACTTTGTTTCTCTATACCTACAGTTACAAGTATTTTTAAATTAATAAATAAGTCTGAATATAATTGGAAATCAGAATAATTCAGAAGATTCAATTATGTCAGTAATGCTTATCGTTAAAACGTTAAACTAAATATGAACCCTAAGGTGATTAATAGCTCATGTTCAGTTGTTGAAAAGAGTAAACCTCTAGGGAATGATAAGTTTAAGGACGAGGTTGAACAGCTGATGGGTTTAGACGTTGGTTATACTAAAAGAGTCTGGCTAAAGAATGAGCATAAATAGATTAAAGAGTTACTTAGCTTTTAAATACTTTAAGGAGCCTCTAATTAAGTTGATTAGAATTTGGCACAGAAAAAACGGTTGCTATTTTCCATGAAGTGAGACGTAATAGTTATTCTATTGCACCGATCTTC
>JAGLDH010000160.1 GCA_023145835.1 Methylococcales bacterium | reverse complement strand
AATCTTTGGACATGGATGTCCAAAGATAATATGTAGCGAGGATGGCGCGCCGACAAGTATATTTTTACCCCATAATTCACTGCCTATTTGCATTTATAGGATCTTGGTTCGTCATGATTATTTGGAAAGTAAATTATTGGATATATACTTCTGTCACTCATAAAATATATTAAAGCGGCAAACCATTAGCTTTCCACAGCTCACTATGTCAGTAAGGGGATTACTGCGAGTTGTATATAGTTGAAGTTACAAGAAGTCTCTATATTGGCATAAGAAATGCTCTATCTCTGAGTAAGACAAAATATTGTCATTTTTAATGAGGAGATTGTTATGACAGAACGCGCATTATGGGTTGCTAAAACAGGTTTAGATGCCCAGCAAACAAGAATGGCAGTTATTGCCAATAATCTGGCTAATGTTAATACGACTGGCTATAAAAAATCCAGAGCTATTTTTGAAGATCTGGTTTACCAAAATATTCGTCAAGTAGGCGCACAAACTACTCAAAATACAGAGTTGCCAACAGGCTTGCAGATAGGAACGGGTGTTAGAACAGTTGCAACTGAAAAATTGCATACACAAGGGAATATGCAGTTAACTGATAATTCTTTAGATGTTGCGATTAGTGGTAGAGGTTATTTTCAAATCTTAATGCCAAATGGTGATATTAATTATAGTCGTGACGGATCCTTTAAGTTAGATTCTACAGGTCAAATAGTGACATCAGGGGGGATGACTTTAGAGCCTAATATTACAGTTCCTAATGATGCAATAAGTGTGTCAATTGGGCGTGATGGCACTGTATCAGCAGTGCAACCTGGCAGTCCAGAGTCTGTGCAATTAGGGCAAATAGAATTAGCAGACTTTATAAACCCATCTGGACTCAGCCCGATTGGGGAAAACTTGTTTGCAGAATCAGTTGCAAGTGGGGCACCTGTTGTTGGAACACCTGGGCAAGATGAATTTGGAGCTGTTTTTCAAGGGTCGCTAGAAACATCTAATGTTAATGTCGTTGAAGAACTCGTTAGTATGATAGAAACCCAAAGAGCTTATGAAATGAACTCTAAAGCTATTTCTACAACTGATGAAATGCTGTCTTATGTTTCTCAGCAGCTATAGTTAGAGTTCGTATTATGAAGGCTCAAAAAATACTTATCATTACTTTTGCACTGCTCTCATTACTTGGTTGTGAGACATTACCTAAAAGAGATCCTGCCTTTGCGCCGGTGCAAGCTGTTGATTTGCATCCGCCTAAAGCAACCAATGGTGCTATTTATCAATCAGGCTATGATGTACGATTATTTGAGGATCATACGGCCAGAAGAATTGGTGATTTATTAATCGTTAAACTAGATGAAAGTACAGCGGCTAAGAAAAAATCAGATCTTGGCTCTGGAAAGGATAGTTCTATTTCAGTGACTGCACCTAATATCGCAGGAATTGATCCTTCATTACTGATAGGTAAAGATTTAAGTGCGACGCTCGCTTCTAATCATAAATTTTCAGGTAAGGCTCAAGCTAATCAGAGTAATAGTTTAACGGGTAATATTAGTGTGACAGTCGTTGATGTTTTGCCTAATGGAAATCTGAAAATTAGGGGTGAAAAACGAGTCACTTTAAATGATGGAAGCGAATATATTCGCTTGTCAGGGATCGTTCGCATAGTAGATATAGATGCTTCAAATACTATTTTATCTTCTCAAGTTGCTGATGCAACGATTATGTATACCGGTGATGGAACGGTAGCAGATACCAGTAAAATGGGTTGGTTTTCTAAGATATTTTTAAGCCCAATTTTTCCTTTTTAAGGAGGTTGAAATGAAACGTATCATTACTCTTTTTTTTCTTTTATTCTTTTTTAATCAACCTGCATATTCAAAAGGTCTTGGTAATCTGTCATCTGCTATTGGTGTTAGAGGTAACCCATTGGCAGGGTATGGCTTAGTTATTGGATTAAATAATGCAAATAACAAAGCGAAATTTAATCGTCGAAATATACGTAAGCTATTGATTAGGTTAAGCCGGGCTTTTCCTAAAAAAATTGACCGCAGGTCGAGATATACAAAAGCGTTTAAAAATAAAGAGGCAAGAACAAATAAAACTAGATTTTATCAAACAAAAAAACTAGTTATTTCTTCTATTGATGAAACTGAGCAGTTACTTGATGGGGCGCTAAGATGAAATCTTTCTTGTTGTTAACAATAACAATGGCATTATCTTGCCAGTCTTCTTATGCAGAACGAATTAAGGATCTTGCTTCAATAGCCGGGGTTCGTAGTAACCAACTCATTGGATACGGTGTGGTTGTTGGCTTAAATAAATCAGGTGATAAAACAAAATTTACTGGGCAGAGTATGCGTAGCATGCTGGCAAGGCTCGGCTTAACTTTGCCGCCAGGTGTTGATCCCAAATCGAAAAATATTGCAGCTGTTGCCTTACATGCTGATTTGCCTGCTTTCGCAAAACCAGGGCAAAAAATTGATGTGACAATTTCTTCAATTGGAGATGCTAAAAGTTTACGAGGTGGCTCTTTATTAATGAGTCCCTTAAAAGGTGCAGATGGTAATGTTTATGCAATCGCTCAGGGAAATTTAGTTGTCGGCGGATTAAGTGCCTCAGGACAAGATGGATCTAAAATTACAGTTAATAACCCAGCAGTGGGGCGCATACCTAACGGAGCAACAGTAGAACGTAGAGTTGAATCCTCATTTAGTAAAGGGAATTCATTGATTTATAATTTACATCAATCTGATTTTACTACGGCTAATCGAATGGTCGAAGCGATTAATAAAATACTGGGTCCCCAAGCGGCAAAAGCTATAGATGCAACATCAGTAAAAGTCAGTGCACCAATAGATTCATCACAACGCGTTACGTTTGCATCGATGATTGAAAATATAGAAGTAGCACCTGATGATGCGCCGGCCAGAGTTATTGTTAATTCGCGGTCAGGTACAGTCGTTATTAATGGAAGGGTTAGAGTTCAGCCAACAGCTGTTTCGCATGGTAGTTTGACTGTGACGATTAGTGAGAGCTTGCAAACTAATCAACCTAATGCATTAGCGGCCGGTGAAACAACAGTCATTCCTCAGTCTGAAGTGAAAGTGGAAGAGGGAAGTCTTGGATCTGATGGTAACCATATGTTTGTATTTAATCCTGGCGTTACTTTAGATCAAATTGTTAAAGCGGTGAATAAAGTAGGGGCTGGCCCGAGTGATTTAGTGGCTATTTTAGAGGCTTTAAAATCAGCGGGTGCTTTAAGGGCAGAACTTATTATTATCTAAATAAACCTAGAAAACGTGAGCAATTGATCTTTCTAAAATGAAGGTGACTGAATGATGCAAAATGTAAAAGATGCGAGTGTCTATACAGACTTTAATAGCTTAGCTAAGCTAAAAAATGAAGCTAAAGGTAAAACGCCAGAAGCGATTAAAGAAGTCGCGAAACAGTTTGAATCAATTTTTGTGGGGATGATGCTTAAAAGTATGCGCCAGGCAAGTTTAGCTGAAGGGATTTTAGATAGTAGCCAGAGTGATTTTTATAGAGATATGTATGATCAACAGTTATCAGTTGAGTTAGCTGGAGAAGGAGGACTTGGTTTAGCCGATGTCATTGCAAAGCAACTAAGCCCCGACCAATCAGTTTCAGTCACTAAGGAACAAAGTATTGCTGATTATTCAAGAAAAGTTTTAATAGAAATACCCACAAACCAAAATAGTCTGGATAAAGTGATCGACCAATCTGGAGAATTATTTGAAACTAATGATAAAGGATTTTCATCGCCAGAGGATTTTATTCATCAATTACGTCCTTATGCACAACAAGCAGCAAAAAAACTAGGTGTCGATACTAACGTTTTATTATCTCAGGCTGCATTAGAAACAGGTTGGGGTAAATCTATAATTAAATCAGGTGATGGTCAAAGTAGTCATAATTTATTTAATATTAAGGCTGATAAATCTTGGCATGGGCAACAAACACATGTTTCAACCCTAGAATTTAAGGATGGGATAGGTAAAAAGGAAATGTCTGGGTTTAGATCATATTCTTCCTATCAGGAAAGTTTTAATGACTACGTTGATTTTATTCAAAATAATCCACGCTATAAAGATGCCATTAAAATGGCGGAAAAACCGGAACAATATATGCATGAGTTACAACAAGCAGGATATGCAACCGATCCGGATTACGCGAGTAAGGTGATGAAAATAGTTCAAAGTAAACAAATGACCCATGTCACTCCAGATTTACTTGCATTAAAACAAAGGTCTATTAGGTAGGAGATAATCAATGGCTGGTGGAATGTTAGGTATTGCAGTATCGGGATTGATGGCTTTTCAGCGATCGATAGAAACAACAAGTCACAATATTTCTAATGTTAATACTGAAGGGTATAGTCGACAAAGAGTTGAGTTAGATGCTCGTCTACCAACCTATACAGGAGGAGGGTATATTGGAGCTGGTGTTGATATTACGAATATAGCAAGAACTTATGATCAGTTTATCAATGGACAATTACGTTCAAGTACATCTGCTTTTGGTGAAGTTGATAGCTTTAAAAGTTTTGCAGGGCAAGTTGACACTTTATTAGCTGATTCCAGCACAGGAATGGAGCCTGCACTAGAAGGTTTTTTTAAAGCCATGAATGATGTGGCTAATGATCCTGCGTCAATGACTGCACGTGATGTCATGCTATCAGAAGCAGAAGGTTTAACGCATCGTTTTTCGCTGGTGAGTGGACGATTTGAAGAGATGAGAGATCAAGTTAATTCAGGTGTGAAGCATATGACAGAGACTATCAGCTCATACACACAAGCTATTGCAGATTTAAATAAAGATATTAGTACTGCTCTTGGCAGTGCTAATGGCCAGCAACAGCCAAATGATCTGTTGGATAAACGTGACTTAGTTTTAAATAAATTATCAGAGTTAGTTGATATTTCAGTTATACCTCAAACTTCAGGTATGGTCTCAGTCGTTATGAGTAATGGTCAGCCGTTAGTGATGGATGCTAAAGCTTATAAATTAGGTACGCAGGGAAATGAGTTTGATCCCACAAAATTAGACGTTACTCTTATAGAAAAAGGAGTGAAGCCTCAAGTTATCACTAGCCAACTAACAGGTGGAAAACTATCAGGAACGTTACGGTTTAGAGATGAAATATTAGATCCTGCTCAACAAAAACTAGGTTCAATTGCCAATGCTATCGCGATGGAATTTAATACGGTTCATCAGCTAGGGTATGATCTTAATGGTGACTTGGGTGAACCACTTTTTAAATATTCGGGGTTAAGTGATGTTCCTGCTATATCAGTCACCACCAACACAGGAACATCGTCAGTAACAGCTGCTTTTGATACTAATAGTGCAGATCTGGACGCGAGTGATTATTTATTAGAATATGATGGGGCAAATTACACATTAATTCGTATGGCAGATGATACTGTTATTCCTTTAACCGCAGCAGGTGTACCTGCAATATTAACACCGACCAATGCAACCGACGTGTTACCTGGTATTACATTAGAAATTGATTTACCACCTAATGCAGGTGACCAGTTTTTTATCAGACCCTCTTATCGGGCAGCAGATAATCTAGTGTTGAATGTGACTGACCCTCGTAAAATTGCAGCAGCGACAAGTCTTGCTCCAGATGGAATAACACCCATGCCAGGCGATAACAGAAATATGTTGGAGCTTGCTGATCTAATGAATAAATCTGGAATGTTTGGAGGTACAGCAACCTTTCAAGAAGCCTATGCACAAGTTGTATCAAAAGTAGGTGGTTTGACTCACTCTGCTGATATAAATGCAACGGCTCAGGCTGCTTTATTAGAAAGAGCAACTGAAGCTAGAGAAAATATTTCAGGGGTGAATTTAGATGAGGAAGCGGCTAATTTGATTAAGTTTCAACAAGCTTATCAAGCGGCGGCTCAGTCTATATCAACAGCTAGCTCTTTGTTTGATTCTTTGATTGGTGCCGTTAGGTAATAAAACAGTTACATTATACAACTGTTTTATTACCTAACTATATGTTAAAACTATGTTTATATCTTGTGGATGAGTATATTATTTATTGGTTATCTTACTCGCTAAATGATTTGTTATAGTTTTTGCTGCATCACGACCGCCTAAACCGAATGCGAGTGCCACTGCAACGGCAATGCTACCGAGGGTAAAACCAAACGCCATGTTAACAATATTGTCAGCTAGTCCCATTGCTTTTAACCCCATGGCAAGAACTAGACCCATAATAGCCATCCGAGCAATATTTGCCATTCCAGTGTTACCATTAGAAGAAATCTTTTGATACGCGATTGAACTGAGAAAGTTACCAATAACCAAGATTACTCCCCCAACTAAAATGCCGCCACCAAAATGAAGTACTTTACTAAAAATCGTCGAAATAACTTCAATTCCTAAAACATTAATTGCTGCAGTAGACGCTGCCATCATGGAAAAGAACATGATGGTTCCTCCAATTAGCTTAGTGGGTGTAAAACTTTGTGAAAACATTCCCTTAACACCTATTTTTTCAGGCATGGAATCAATTGCCATACCGTTTAGTAAACCAGTCAACATGAAAACAACAAACTTTGTCACGAAATAAGCAACGAGCAAAATAATGGCTGCACCAATGATTTTAGGTACTGCAGCCATTAAGTCTTGAATCATTGCTGATGCAGGTTCAGAAATTGCAGGAATATTTAATACACCCAGTGCACTGACAATAATCGGTAATAAAATACCTCCAAAGATAAAGGCACTACCAAAAGAAGAAATTTTAATATCTGTATTACCTGTTCGCTCGGCAATTTGGTTGTCAACTTTAGTTAATGCCATACCCACGAGTTGAGAAACAATCTTTGCGATAATCCATCCCGCATAGCCGATGACACCTGCACCAATTACGTTAGGAATCGCGTCCATAAACTTATTCAACATTTCTTTTAATGGCTGAAGAACGTCAGTCATACCGAAATGTTGCAAGACAGCCATGAGCACAAATATAGTAAGCAAGCCTTTAAACAATGAGGCGATAGGCGTGGCTAGATCAGTGACTGAGCCATCAGTATTGGTTTGATGTAAAAGCGATATTTTTGATAAAGCGCGAGTGATAATTCCTGTAATAATTTTTACGACTATCAATCCAACTATTAATATAAGCAATCCTATCAAAGCATGACCGAGAGCACCCGAACCTGCTTCTCCAAGAAAGCCAGTCAGTTTATTCATTAAATCAGACATCATATTTCTCCTTAATTTTTCGTATGGTAAACTTTAATTGTAGTATAAAATTTAAATAGATAGAGCTTTAATGTAATTTATGTTAGTAGGAAGTCGATCTAAGTAAATATTAGCTTTGCTTTTTAATATATTAGATCTATTGATTTTTAGAGTATGTAAATAATTAATAAGGTTATCAACTCACACTATTTCCTGATATTAAAGTTGTTTAATTTACTTAATCAGAGATCCCTTAATTTCACTAAATAGTATGAGACACGCGTTAGCAGGTAGATTGCTTAGCGAGGAATAAAGAGTATTTGGCCAACTTCAATGATATTCTTATTCGAAATATTATTAAGTTTTATTAAGCTATGGAGGTTAACCTTATATCGACGAGATATACTTCTTAGAGTATCTCCATATTTAACTTGATGAAAACTTTTGTCTTTTAAATTATTAATATTGGCTGGCTTTTTGTTGGCTGATGGAGCCGCTTGAGTTTTTGGCTGCTTTATTTCGCTATCAATAATTAGTTTTTGTCTTGTTTTTGATCCTGAAATGGAAGGTTGTGGTTTAGGATTAGATACTTGGGGCTTTGGAATAGAAATATTTGTCAAAGCTGACCGTTTATTTAACTGTTCACTTAATTCTGGTAATACGACTTGGACTGAATAGTTCCCTGGTTTTAATTTGGTTTTGTAAAACCACTCACCCGTATCATCAATATTAATTTTTGCAACCCTTTGGCGTCCGTTCACAATTAGTTGAACAGAACTTTTTGGTTCACCTGTACCAGAAATATTCAGTATTCCATTAGAAAAATCACTTGTGATTGGCTTAATCGTAGGTGTTGCAACTTTGGTAGTTTCCATAACATCTGGTTTAACAGGTGTAACAGGTGTAACAGG
>JAGLDH010000016.1 GCA_023145835.1 Methylococcales bacterium | reverse complement strand
AGACTCAACTGATTTTTCTAGGTTTATCAGGGAAAGATCAGTTCATCGTATTTATTCGAATATTTGGTTATCCAATCTTCATCAATACCCCTGTGTTTTACATTTTTTTTGCTGTTATTCTTTCTCAGATCATTAGTTAAATATTTTTAACGTAATCTTTGGTCTTGATTAAAATTATTTCAATAAAAAAGTACGTCCAATTGTTTTTGTCTTGTCTAACAATTAGCCTCTCTAACAGCATGGGGGGGGGGAATAAAAAAAATTAAAGGCGGGAGTATAGCTAATTGATTCGTTTTATAGGCATTAGATTATTGTAATATGAAACTCAATAATCTCTAGTGAAGGTAATGAAGGGACATTTAAAAAAATATTTTATCTAGCTATATTCATCCAAGTGATGATAATTAGAGTAAATGCATGTTGGGTTAAAATAAAGGGTGAATTTAAAAACAATTCACCCTTTATTCAAAAAATTACTGAGTAACTATAACCCTGTCATCAGTAACTCCTCCAGCATAAGTATTTGATCCATAATAAATTAACTTATAATCATTAGAATTATTAAGATCAGATTTATCAATCGCTATTTCAGCAAATTTACCATTAATAGCACTACTTACATCACGCACAAACGTCCATTTCCAGTTTTGTCCATTACCAGCATATTTATAAAGACTTTTACCTAGAAGTAAAAAATCTCCTCCTGCTTGATTATAAAAATTAATTCCAGTGCTAAGTTTTTTATCGCTATCAATTAAAACAACCCAAGCCCAAAATTTATTCGCATCAATGTTAATTCTATTATTGTAAGCAAAATATGCTTGTTCACTATTTTGTTTAAACCAAACAGATTGAAAATCAACAGGAAAAGTATCTGGTTCTGGCCCATCTATAATAGCTTGACTAGAATCCCAATCATTCGAATTACCATCAATAGTTATTCCATCATTTGAACCACCACCACCACCGGATCCATTAACATTATTAATATTAACAAAGAAGAAATCATTAGTAGTGCCTCCAGCATAAGTATTGGCTCCATAAAATGTCATTTTCATTTTATTGGATTGTCCAATAATATTGCGATTTATAGCAAACTCAGCAAACTTACCATTCACAGCAACTTCTACAGGTCCTAGTTCAGTCCAATTCCAACTAGTACCATCTCCATTATATTTATATAAATCCTTACCTACTAAGAGATAATCACCACCCATATCAAAATATTTCAATCCAGTATTACTTTGAAAATCCGTATCAATGACAATTTGCCAAGCCCATGAAATATCAGGATTAATTGCCTGTCGGTCATGATAAGCAATATAAACTTTATCATCATCACCAGTGATAGAGATTGTTTCTATATCAACAGGAGACAGATTTTCATTCAATGTATCTGTGTAAGAGGTAATTTGAGACCAATCAGCATCATTACCATCAATCTGAATGGTATTTCCACCTGTACCAGCAGCATTTACCTTCCAAGTCAATGAAGTTGTTGCAGAAAACTCACCATCGCTAACAGTAATATTAACTGTGTAATCACCTTCAGTTCCAGTCCCTAAGTTTCCAGAAATAAGTCCAGTGGTATTATTAATGACGAGACCAGAAGGCAGTCCAGTTGCTGCATATGATAAAGTATCATTATTAGCATCTGTTGCAAGAATCTGTAAATTAATACTATTACCCACAATATTGGTTTGGTTTTCCGGAGCAGCGATCACAGGTGCAACGTTTGTATTACTAGTAGAAATTGTCCAATTAAAAGTAGTACTATTTTCCAACTGGCTATCACTTACTGCTACGGTAATTGAATGAGTCCCAATAGCAGCTGAACTAATTGTTCCTGTAATCACTCCAGTTGAACCATTAATTGCTAAATCAGATCCTAATCCAGTTGCTGTATATGTTAACGTATCATTATTGGCATCAGTCGCATTAATCTGCAAATTAATCGTTTGACCTACCATATTAGTCTGATTCCCTGGAGATGTTATAACAGGTGCAACGTTTACATTACCAACAGAAATTGTCCAATTAAAAGAAGCACTATTATCTAACTGGCCATCACTTACTGTTACTGTAGCAGGATAAACCCCTGAAGCAGATGCACTAATTGTTCCCGAAATCACTCCAGTTGAACTATTAATAGATAAACCAGGTGGAAGGCTAGCCGCTGAGTAAACTAATGTATCAGACTCTGGGTCACTAGCAACAACAGCAAGATTGACAACATCACTAGGTGAGTTACTTTGATTTCCAGGTGAAGTTACTGATGGTGCAGTGTTACCAGTACCTGTACCAGTACCAAGTGGGTTTTTAGCATGCCAATCTCTAGGAATAATATTAAAATGATTCCAATGAGAATCCATATGTGGCGCATCCTCAACTCTTGGCATATGATAAAAAGATAACCCTACCCAAACTATAATATCATTTCCTGAAACATCTTCACCATTAGCAAATTCAGCTAAGTTTTTTCCACATCCATTAATCGTAGGATTGTGAGAAGCAAATTTTTCACAGTTGTTTGCTTTAGTTACAAAAAAATCATTATGTGTAAAAGGTTCATGATTTGGCCCAACATCTTTATGGCCTGTTTCAATTAATTCAAATTCATAAGACCTTACATGTCCATTACTATTTTTCACATTACCATCAACTATTCGCCAAGATCTTAATGTTGATGGGTTAACACTTCTTGCAGCCTCTGAAGAAAACTTAGTGATTGATTTTTCGCGTTTACCTGAGACAAGTGGAAAATTCAGCTCTTCAACATAATCATTATTTCCTGAAGAAGTTAAATCGAAATCAAGTCGCCAGAAAAAATTATGTAAATGAGCAATTCCAGTTCTATTAGAATTCACCGGCCAGCCATGATCTGTAAGACCACCAGAAAAGCGTTGTAAGGCTCCTGTAGCTCCCATTGATGGTTGGATTGTGCCATCATCAAAAAACTTCCACATTGGAATATAATGATAGGCACCAACTTTTGATACACTAAAAAGACTTAGCGCATCCCCATGTAATTTTTCAGAACTAGTGTAATGAGCCGCATGCCTACTTTCAATTTGGCGACAAATTACATTTTTTCCTGAAAATTGTTTTAACGTACCATTTAAACATTCTTGGGAAGTTATGTTCATCAGAAAAGACCCACCAATACCAAAATCACTTATATCATGGTATCTTGCTCCATTATCATCATAAGGCACATGAATTTGAGCAATAGCAGCACTATATAATATTTCCTCCCGCGAACCATTTTTAGGTGTGTAGAAAACATGATGAAAAACGATGCCTTCTCGATTACGATGCTCCCAACACATATCCCATTTTGCCCCATTAGGTAACGCCGCTTCAATATAATATTGATCCGAACAGAACTGTGCAGAATAAACATTGTTATATGATAATAACAATAACCAAAAAAATAAAAATCTTTTAAAAATAGACATTTTTGAAACTTGTAACATGAAAACCACCAATTCTTTAAACTTTAAAAATAATTTCTGAACAACAAAAACCACCAAAGCTTTGTAGACCCTTGGTTTTAAATATCACCAAGATCTATCTATACCATTTTTAGTAGTCAGTATCTAAATTACATTGGATTACTAGATGACCAATCGCGAGGAATAAGTTTTAAACTAATCCAACGCGTGACCACTTGACCTATATCTTCATCTCTCGGTAAATGGTGATAACTAGCACGATACCAAGTAACGATATCTTTTTGATTGATGTTCTGACCACTGACAAACTGGCTAACATTTTCAGCGCATCCATTTTGAGTTGAGTTCTTAACTGCAAATTGTTCACACGGATTATAAAGTGTGACAAAAAGATCATTATTCAACCAAGGCTCTGAATTATTACCTTTTGCTTGGTGAGCATAGTTAAGTAAACCTAGCTCATAAGAAATAAATCCTACATTTGAGTTTTGTTGAGAACCATCTCTAACACGCCAAAAAACTTTGTTAACAGGGTTAGCTGATAAAGCTTTTTCAGTCTGAATAGGAGTAATTACTTTGCTCTTTTTTAAATTATCTGCAGAGGGTATACTTTCAATTTGTTCTAACAAATCATTATCACCACTAGCGTCTATATCAAAATCCAAACGCCAAAAATAGTGATTTGTAAAACTAGTGGCTATCCTGCTATTATCAGCCACAGGCCATCCATAAACAGAATTAGAACCAAATTTTGATAAAACACCACTCATTCCAATTGCAGGTTCAAAAACCCCATTTTCATACAATCGCCAACTAACAATATAGTTAATTGAGTTTGCTTTTGAAATACTAAATAACTCTAAGAACTCCCCTTGTCTATGTTGAGCACCATTTTTCCAAATATATCCCATAGACTTGGTTTTTTGACATAACACTGCCTTATTACTGTCATTTCTTATAAGTTGACCTCCAGCACAATCTGGAGAGGATAAGTTAACTAAAGAACTATCACCTAACCCATTCGTAGTAACTGAAAAAAGTTGAGGAGAGCCATCATCAAAGTCTGTTTGAATTTGAGAAACAGAGGCTTCAGCTAAAACACTGGTTAAGTTATTCCCAGGTGTTGCAAATTTAACATTCGATAACACAACACCTTGCTTTATTTCTTCATTCCAACAAAGACTCCATTCTGAGCCAGAAGAAAATGTTTTAGTTATGGTGTGACCTGCAGGACAATTTTGAACATCTGTTCTTGCAATAGTTGTCTGTGTAAAAACTGTAAAAAATACAACATAAAAAATAGTAAATTTTTGAAAATTCATATTAGTACCATGTATTATAAAAAAATCAGAAATTAATATTCTGAATTACCTTTTTTGTTGATAAATCAATCACTGGACTTACTTGAAAGGCAACTGTTTCGGGTGTAAATATAACTACCTGAGCGCAACGGTGAACTCCGCATTTTAATGACTCTGGATTACTAACGCCTGGTAGACTGTCCCCATAAAAAGAAAATGCTTTAATTTCGATTTGGTCAAGCCCAGTATAGTCACGTCCAGTAATTTTTTTATATTCTTGCAAAACCAATGGAAATACATTTTCATCTTCTGTAAGAATATTAATTGCTTTGTTTATTTCATTCTCTGTTAAAGGAAATTGAACACCAACGTTTTGTTTAATTGATACTACAACATTTGTATCAAGATTAATAACAGCCGCATGTAATGTATTGGAACCATACTCATATGTATAAACATCAGCTAATCGAGTTGTATTATTACCCTCCCCTTTTTTTATAGGATGACGTTCTACTAAAAGTACTTCTAAATCATCTGAAATTCTTCCTGCATCTGGAGCATCGCCAGTAATCGTTTCAGCTACTACCATTTGAGGTATATTTGTTCGAATATAAGAAATTTGAATTTGTTTTGCTTTATCAATCTCGTTTAATTCAAGCGGGTCTAAAGCCCCTGCATGAACAACACTACCAAAAGTAAACCTTAAAAAACAAGTAATAAAAAATAGTAATTTAAATATATGTTTAACCAACATAATTACTCCCTATCATAAAATTGTGAATAACGTAAATGTTTCAAATAATACCTTAATTATTATAATTATTAAGTGTATTAAGTATTTATTATAAATAAAAACAATACCAATAAAAAGGTATTATTTCACTAACCACCACACATCATTGAATTAAAACATTTTTAAAATTATATTAAAGATATTTATTATTTTAAATATAATGATAATGCTTATATATAACAATGATAATAATCATTGTATTTATTTATTTATTAAAAATAACCAATATATAATTGTTTTATATAATAAAATAATAAATACTCAGTATAACGCCTCCTCATTCTACACATCAAAAGATTATTTCCCTATTTTTCTGCCCCATATAAATACAATTGCCCAAGCTCTCTATATATTTTGGCAGTATCAACATATATTTGATAATAATTATCAATATATGCATTTTCTGCTCTATACTTTTCATCAAGCATAATTAAAATTTCGATTAATGAACGTTTACCTGCATTAAACTGCAGTGAATATGCTCTAGAAACATCCTCTAATAATTTTGTATGATTTTTTAGTTTAGGTTTAATTAAGTGTGCTTTTTTTAATCGTTGTCGTATTTCTACTAATCGAGTTTTTACTTTCAATATTTCTGAATCAGCACTCGCTATAGCAGCATACTTTCGTTCCACAGCTTCCATTCTTCGGGTAACATTTAAACCACCTAGAGGTATTTGGTAATTAACCTGTAAAGAAAAGGTTTGTTCAGTATCGGTAACAAGTGCTGGTGTAATATCAGAAATAAATCGTTTTTTATATTCCAAATCGACATCAGGAAGTAAATCACCCGTTATTGATTTTATTTCTGCATTTCTCACATCAACAAGTTTTAATGAAGCAAGATATTTTGTATTGCCTGTAACAGCTTGTTGTAGTAACTTTTGATATGGAGTATTGATAATATCCATATCAAAATCTGGTTCAACCAAATCAGTAGCACGAATACCCGTTATTTCTTTGAAGCTGTATTTCAATCCTTCTATTTGACCTTGTATTATGGATAAGTCATGCTCCGTTTCAATCATTCGACCAACTGCTTGAAGTTCATCAGCTTTGGAAATACGCCCTACTTTAGCTCTTTTTTTAACATTATCAACCACCTTTTCTCTTTGTTTTAAGTGATTTTCTGTAAGCTTTAACAGCTCATTTAATCTAAGAATATCTATATAAAGTTCTGTTAATCGTAAAGATATGACATTTTGCATCTCAGCGAGATCTGCTTCAGCAATAACTTTACTATATTGAGCTGAACGCATACTGTACCAATCAGTTAATCCATTAAATACATTCCATCTAAGCGTTCCATCTAAGCGTCTAACTTCACGAGTTGTAGGTCTTCCAGATGTTTCATCATCAGAATCTGAATATTTATAAGTCAAATCAGCTATAGGTAAAAAATTTGAATAAGATTGTTTTAATTGTGCATCTGAAGCATTCAAAAGTGCTCTTGCAGATCGAGCATCAGGATGATGTACAATAACGTCCTGAATAACTTCTTGCAAAGTAACAGCGAAAACATTAGATACCGGTAACATACATATCAAGCAGAAAAGTATACTTTTTTGTTCTTTAGAGCATATTTTCATTTCTTCATCTTTCCTGCATTGAACTTTTAAAAGTCTTAACAATAGGTTTAAGCATATATTCTAGAAGTGTTCTTTTACCTGTCAAAATACTTGTATCAATCATCATTCCAGGTAGTATGACTAAATCTTTACTTTCGTTATCTGTGAATTTTTCTTCTGTTTCCAAAAAAACTTCATAGTAAGGCTCTTTTTTTTCATTTAATACAGCATCAGCACCAACCCTAACAACACGTCCATTTAGTGTTCCGTATATTGAAGAATCATATGCCGTCACTCTAAGTAAAGCAGTTTGGTCGCGCTTAATAAAAGCTATATCTGACGGTTTCACTTTAACTGAAAACAACAAATTATCCTCAAAAGGGACCACCTCCATAATTGTATCGCCTGCTTTTGCAACTCCCCCCACTGAATTGATCATTAATCGATTAACTACACCGTTGACGGGTGATCTCATTAACCTTCTAACAACCTTATCTTCTATCGCTTTCAGCGCCTCTTCTTTTGCAGAGACTAATGTTTGTAATTCATTATATATTAGGCTTTCTTGAGCTCTGGTTCTGAACCTCACTTCTCTTTTATTCGCTTGAGCTTGAGAAATTCCAAATGAATATCTAGAGACCGCAAGTTTAGCTTCTTCAAGTTCAGTAGATAACTGAGCTACATTAGTTTGAGCTTTTAAGTAATCAATTTTAGATCCAGCCCCCTGTTTCATCAGTTGAGATTCAATGTTAAATGTTTTCTTTGCTAACACACGTGACCTTGCAAGACCTTTGACCCTTTCTTTACTTTCTTTTAACTCTTGACCTCGTTGATCAATAACTCGTTGAGCACCATCAATTGCAGCTCTATATTCGTTATTTTTTGATATTAATAATAATCGTTCTTTATCAGCTAAATCAGGCGCATGTTTTAGAATATCCTCCGAAAACAAGATCTGCTCACCTTCCAAAAAAGCCTTAAGTCTCGCCATTGTGGCTTTCATTCCCCAATAAGTTCGCTGACTTTCTCCCAATTCAGAATCAAATAATAAATTTTCTATATAAACAAGTTTGTCACCTTTATTGACTAACTGACCTTCTTTAACAAAAATTTCTCGTACAATGCCACCTTCTAAACTTTGAATAGGTTGTAACCGGCTTGAAGGGATAACGGATCCAGAGGCATTAACTGCAATATCTAATGAAGAGAAATTCATTGCAATTAAACCTAATATGACAAAAAGTGCCAATGATCCAATTAACCAATAAATAGCTTGCCATGGCCCCCTATCAAGATCATGGTGAAAACTAACCGAATTATTTTCAATTTCTAATTTAGTATTCATGCTGGCAGCTTAGCAACGGTTGTTGTTGTTTTTTCACCACTAGCTGAAGATTGTAGGCGACGTAAGACTAGCTCACGAGGCCCATCAATAATAACTTTTCCATGATCAAAAACAATTAATCTATCAACTAAAGGAAGCATTGCCATACGGTGAGTTACCAATAAGACAGTCGTTTCAGGCAAATTAACCCTTAATTGTTGAATAAATTGTTGTTCCGTAGCCGGATCCATCATGCTACTTGGCTCATCTAACAACAGTATTTTAGGTTTTTTTACTATTGCCCGAGCAATAGCAACAGTTTGTCTCTGTCCACCAGAAAGTCTTTCCCCTCTTTCTCCTACTTGTGTAGCTAATCCTTCTGGAAGTTGAGACAATGGCTCTTTTAAACAGGCTATTTCAATCGCTTTCATTAAATCATCATCACTGATATCTGTAGACCCAAGCATTATATTTTCTAAAATAGTTCCATGAAACAAGGTAATATCTTGAGGAACATATCCTATTTGTCTTCGTAAACTCAAGTGATCCAGTTGATCCAATGCAATATTATCAACTAAAACTGTTCCTTGAGAAGGTGAATATAGATTAATTAATAAGCGTAATAAAGTGCTTTTTCCAGACCCTAACCGTCCTATAAAGCCTATTTTTTCATTTTGTTTAAATTTCAGATTTAAGTTCTTTAATAAAGGAGAAGAGTTAGGATATGAAAAATCAACATTTCGAAACTCTATATTTCCTTTTAAATTTGTCATATTTAATTTGACAGAGGAATTATCCGTAGGAGCATCCATAATTTCATTAAGAGCGACTAAAGAAATTTTAGTTTGTTGCCAACGAATAATTAGCCCTGATATCTGTCCAATAGGCATTAATGCTCTAGATGAAAGCATCGATGTTGCGATAAGTTGTCCCATAGACAAATCACCTTCTGCTATTAATAAAGCACCAAACATAACAATAAAGATACTATTCATCATGATTAACATACCCGTTGTTTGAGTACCTAATGAAGAAATTTTACGCATCCTCATCGAATCCTCAGATAACTTGACTGTTAACATTTCCCATTTACGTCTAGCCCACGATTCAGCGCCTAAGCATTTGATTGTATCCAATCCATTCATTACTTCAAATAAATGTGCTGTTCTCTGTGAATTGTCTTTAGTATTTTCTGAAACAATTTTTGCTAATTTTTGCTGTAAAACATATGAAATAACAAGAACTATAGGAATTATCGCAATTGGAACTAAAACTAACCAGCCAGATATAAGTGCAATAATACCTAAATAAAAAAACATAAAAGGCAAGTCACCTAAAAAAGTTAAAGTGCTCGAAGTAAAAAAATCACGAATAGACTCAAAGTCTCTAACTATATTAGCTAATATCCCTCCTGAGGCGGGTCTACTTGCAGCCCTCATCCTTAAACTTTGAGTAAAAATTCGAGCAGAAAGTTTTATATCTGCTTTTCTTGCTGCGGCGTCAACTAGATAACTCCTCAAAGCCTTCATTAACAGGTCAAAAACCATAAATGTTAATGCAAAACTTGTTAATACCCATAAACTATCTAACGCATTATTAGGGACTACGCGATCATAAACAGCCATTGTATAAAAAGGTATGACAGCACCAATTAGATTAATAATGACAGTTCCTACAAGCGCCCAACTATAAATCCAGCGATTAGCTTTTAGTACATCCCAAAACCATTGATTAGATTTAGACTCATGATAAAGTAAGGTACGAACATCAAAGAAAAAAGTTGGCCGAACAAAATAGTAATTTCCTTTGTAATCTTGCATCAATTCATCATAATGAACCCATTTTGTTCCTTTTATATTCGCCTGACTACATTCAAAAAAATTCTTTTTTCTATTTAGTATGACTATCGAAAAGCCATCTATTGTTTCAACAATTGCGGGAAACATTGATGATTTTGATTTTCGTAAATTTGTTTGGTCAAACTTTGTAATAGCCAAACCTGCTCTTGCAGCACACTCTTCAATTTCTACATGAGTGATTCTTCCTTCAGGTAAAGGAGTATCATTTATTATTTGATCTGCGCTAACTTTACGACCGTAGTATTTTGCCATAAACAAAAGTCGGTCTAAAAGTGCATCGCTTTTTCGTAAATTAGCAGTATGATTTTTTCTGGTTCCGTTATACATATTATTCTTAAAATTATTAATAAAAACGAGAGTAGACAAAGTCTGCTACTAAAAATAATACTTTTAAATAAAGATAGACTAACCTTGTAAAAAAAAAGGAGAGGTATATCAAAAAGCATAAAAAAGGCCATGACATATTTAAAATGCCATGGCCTTAAGCGACTAGAAGCTAATTTAATTAACCTCTAATTGTTTGAACTGTCCATAGTTCTTTCCAGAATTAATAACCATGAACTGATTCTTGATCCTGAAGATTCGCCAACTGCTGTAAATCATCCATTGCATTTGTAGCTGTATTACTATTTTCAGTTGGAACAGTGCTAACTTCAACAGATTGACCTAATAATGCATCCATTTCATTCGTGTTATCAACTAAGAATTCGCTGAAATCAACGTCCAGACTAATATCAGCGCCTTCTAACTCTTCAGCTGTAGGAGCCATGTTGAAATACACATCAACCATATCAATACTTTCACCTTCTGAACTTGTAGCATTACCTCTTTCAAGTAAGACGTTTCCTTCTTGTTCAGCATATTGATTAATAAAGTCAACATCTAATGACTCAATACCCGCTTCATCTAGTGAAATTAACTCACCTTCATCAGTTTGATGATTTTCATTACGATCTTGCCAAACTCTTAGGTCTGAAAAGTTATCATCTTGAGCGTTAACAACACCATCATTATTTGAATCATATGTTGCTAACTTGGCAAAACCATCGCCGATTCCTCCACCAAATAATTCAGCACGGTCATCAATAGTTCCATTGCCATTTGTATCAATTGCAAGGAAAGCATCATTACCAGACAACCAACCAGATTCAATTGGCTTGCCATTATTTAACATGTCAAACCGTCCTTCTGAATCACCTAGCGCTATGGTTTGAACTCCATCACCATTCAAGTCTAATGCAATTGGACTAAACACCCAATATTTAGTTCTGTCCTTAATAGAAACATCTAAATGTGTACTATCTAGTTCAATATCAGAAGCGGATCCCGTTGTACTAATAATATCAAGATCAAAAGTCTCAGTTGATTCTTTAAAATCACGAGTATATTCTTCTCGTCCTCTTTTTCCAAGATCTAAATCAAAAGCAACTTTTTCTTTCCAAGCATCAATAGTAAATTCACTTGAACTTGTTTGTCCTGCTTCAATCTTCACAGTAATGGTATTTCCAGTGTTGATACTTCCATCCTGATTAACTGTGTAATCCCAAGTAGTATAGTCCGGACCATTACTTTCACGTGTTGGAGTACCACGATAATTATAAAGCGGGATAGTACCATGTTGCTCCCGTCCTGCTCCGTAAGTCCAAAAACCACCCCACATGATATCTTGTCCAGCTCCAGAATGATCAACGCGATTAGCTGTTCCATCAGAAATTTCAATCGTATAAAAAGTATCTTCTCCTACAGCATGATCCAACTGAACACTATAAGTTCCAGTACGTCCTTCTTTGATCAAATTGTCTCCAACAATGCTTGCCTTAGCCGAATCCTTATTAACATCAACTACAACAGTTGCCGTATCAGTACCCCCATTTCCATCACTAATAGTATATTCAAAACTCTCAGTTCCATTAAAATTGACGTCAGGTGTATAGCTAATTTTACCATCACCTGTAATGACAGCAGTTCCATGTTCAGGGTCTGCAACATTTGTAATAGTTAAATCATCTCCATTTGGGTCGGTATCATTTCCTAATACGTCAACAACTACTTTCTCCCCTCCTTCCGCCGATGCTGAATCATCAACAGCCTCGGGTGCTTTGTTATCTGATCCCACCTCGACTGTCACATTAGCAGTATCTGTTCCACCATTTCCATCACTGATTGTGTATTCAAAAGTTTCTGTGCCGGTGAAGTCTGCATTCGGTGTGTAACTAATTTTGCCGTCACCTGTAATTACTGCAGTTCCATTCGTAGGATTCGCGATACTAGTAATGGTTAGCGTATCACCATCTTGATCTGTATCGTTTCCTAGTGCATCAACAACTACTTTCTGACCTTGTGTCGTAGTCGTTGAATCATCAATAGCATCAGGGGTTTTGTTTCCTTCACCCACCGTGACTGTCACATTCGCTGTATCTGTTCCACCATTATTATCAGAGATAGTGTATTGAAATACCTCTGTGCCCGTGAAGCCTGCATTCGGTGTATAGCTGATTTTGCCATCACCTGTAACGACTGCTGTGCCATTCGTAGGATTTGATACGGTAGTAATAGTTAACACATCATTTTCAGGATCAGTATCATTACCTAAGACATCAATGATAGTTTTCTCACCTTGTGTGGCAGTCGAACTGTCATCAACAGCATCAGGCTCTGAGTTTCGTTGACCTACTGTTACCGTCACGTTAGCTGTATCTGTTCCACCATTTCCATCACTGATTGTGTATTGAAATACCTCTGTACCCGTGAAG
>JAGLDH010000159.1 GCA_023145835.1 Methylococcales bacterium | reverse complement strand
GCTATGCGCCCATTTCAGCACCTTGCTATCGACAAAAATCAACTCGCTATAAAATCCGCATCCGTGACCGCGCGAAGTATACTTTCCACACATAATCTTTGGATTGCTAAAGATAGTTTTAACTTTAAAAGAAATAACGGTGATTTAAATTAAAACGCGTTGGTGATAAGGTATACCTCAAATAAAATTAGACTAAGGAATACCTATCATGGCGTTAGTATCATTACGACAACTTTTGGATTATGCAGCAGAGCATAATTTTGCTGTCCCAGCATTCAACGTCAGTAATATGGAGCAAGTACAAGCGATAATGCAGGCGGCTGATGCATGTAATAGCCCTGTTATTATGCAGGGTTCCGCAGGTGCAAATAAATATGCTGGTGAAGTATTTCTACGCCATTTAATTCTTGCTGCAATTGAACAATATCCACATATACCCGTCGTTATGCATAGGGATCATGCTCCTACCACTGATATTTGTGCCCAAGCAATTCAATCAGGTTTTAGTTCGGTGATGATGGATGGGTCATTATTAGAAGATTGGAAGACACCTTCAACATTTGAATATAACGTTAAAGTCACTCAAACTGTAGCAAAAATGGCTCATGCTTGTGGTGTCTCAATTGAAGGAGAGATTGGTTGCTTAGGTTCATTAGAAACTGATGCTAAGGGAGAAAACTCTGCTCATGGTTCTCTCGATCATAGCCAGTTATTGACTGATCCTGATGAAGCGGTTGAATTTGTAAAACAAACGCAAGTGGATGCATTAGCCGTTGCGATTGGAACAAGTCATGGTGCTTATAAATTTAGTAAACCACCAACAGGTGAAGTATTGGTTATTAGTCTTTTAAAAACATTACAGCAACGCTTACCTAATACCCATTTTGTTATGCATGGTTCCAGTTCTGTGCCACAAGACTGGTTAGAAACCATTAATGAATACGGGGGCGATATTGTCCAGACTTATGGAGTACCCGTTGATGAAATTATTGAAGGCATAAAGTATGGTGTCCGTAAGGTAAACATTGATACTGACTTACGAATGGCCTCAACAGGATCTATTCGTCGATATGTGGCTCAACAAGAAAATGCATCTGATTTTGATCCTCGTAAGATTTATAAAGTAGCCAGAGATGCAATACAAGAACTGTGTCAGTCACGTTATGAAGCTTTTGGAAGCGCAGGCCATGCGAGTAAAATTAAAGCAATTCCATTGTCCGACATGGTGATACGGTATAAGTAGGTGATACTAATTTTATGAATATGAGCCGAGAGAGATGTTTGAACTCGTCTCAAAAGAAACATTCACAACTGATTCTTATAAACCACCAACTTAGCTGGTGGTCTCTGAAGGGCACCTCTATTAATTGATGAATGGAAAATTAATAGAGGTACTCTTAATTGTATAGTTGTACTTAGAATGCCTAAATTTAGGCTGGTTTAATCAACTGGAATTTCCAATCTTGGTTCAAGATTGTTTGCCCCTTCAAGAACGGCTGTCCAAAAACCATGCCAAGGGTTGAAGAGGGCATTATTTTGTAACTTATCATATGCTGTGCCGTTATAACGCCATACTCTGTCGTGAACAATGTTATGGGTTTCCGCTTGATCTAGCGTACAACCATTAATACAAGCTCCACTTTTAGTGACAACTCGCCAGCGGTTTGGCGCAACTTGACTAGTGAAAGGGTATCCTGTCATATTCCATTGAACATCGTTAGATTTCGTTGTTAAAGGAATACTGAAGCATCCCTTTATATTGACACATGTGTTTGATGGTGTAATAGGTGTTTGTGTACTCCCGACAGGCATATTAAGAGAGACAGCTGATCCATTCAAGTGAATTACCCAGTACCCCAAGCCTTGGGTTAAGTTATCATTCAAACCAACTTTATTATATTTATTAGCTATAGTATCAAAGGAATAAACACCCCAATCAGTACCATAAACACCATTAAAAGCATTACCAAAAACAGCTTGAACAGTTTTTGAATTTTTTGGTAATCTACACGGTAAACTAACTTGCTGCCATTTATTGTGAAGCAAATTCAGAGGAGATGAGGTACAAGGTACAGGAAGAAAGACCAGGCCATCAAGTGGCGGAATTGTTACTTGTGTAACTATACTGCCGTCATTAATAGTTGGAACTTGTGTTCCACTCATTTTACGAAGAGCTTGGCCTAAGTCAATAGTCTTCGCCTCATTCGTTGCATTAACAACGACACTTCCTCCTGCATAATCTCGTCGCCACACATCACGACTTCCTTTATTGATACGGATATCATCAATCCAGACCGAGCCTATCGCTTCGCCAAAACCAAAACGAAACACAGATTGATTACTGCTTTCTTTAGATTTTGCAGTATATTCATAAAATTTCCAATTTGTATTGAGCTCTTTTTTAAAGGTAGAAATAAAACTGACCCGAGGTGTTTGGTTTAATTCCGCCCACATACTTAAATCACGTTTACGATCTGCTTTTGCCCAGAAAGAAATTGTATAATCCTTATTCTTTTCAAATACAAGAGGGCTGTATGAAAGAGCTATTCTCCAATCAACTCCTGGTGCTTGGGTAATATTGATCCGAGCAGATGATGTGCCGGATTTTTTTACAACTGTATCAAGAGAAATCGTCGCTGCATAGTTCGAACTGGAATCTGCCCAAAAAACCCACTGATTAAGCTCGGTTGTATTTTCAAAATCACCATCAACAATTTGGTTAGGGCCGACTGTGAGTCCTGATGGTTGATAAGCCGCTCCTAATGGTTGATCAAGGTAACCACGCTCCTGCCCGACATTGTCGTATTCATCAAACCACTTTAGGCATAATGAGCCATGACCATTTGTATTAATTTCCCAGCTAAAATATCCATCATTCAATAAGGCTGTAGTCAAACCAAACCGCATTTTACGATAATTTGGAACAAAACCTTGATCATCACAAGGGTTTAAATAGGTGAGATCACCGGGATCGGGGCCATTATCATCTTCATAGGTCTCAATCATGGTCAAATTAGGTTGAACGCCTTGTGTTACCCATTGTGTATAATTACCAATATTGGGCAGTGATCCAAAGACAGTTTCATGCCAAGTACCCTGAAAAGAAGAGCCGTCTTCAAGAGGAAAGGCCTCATAATTATTGCCATTAATTAAATCGTAATTATTTATACCCCAGTTAGAAAACAGGATCTTTCCAGACCCCAATAACTCACGAAGTTTACTTTGGTAATTGCGTAGACCTTCATTCCATGCATTATTGAAGGAAGTATAATTGGTAATAAGGGTATTAGATTGATCAGGATCTATTGTTCGTGCATAAATATCATTTGCCAGCCAACTTTGATCTGGGTCAGCACGGTCAATCAGTAAACCATCCCATCCAGGATTAGCCATTATTCCCGCTCCGACACGTGCATTGTAATCACTCCAGCGTTCGGCTCCAACCGCTTGATCAAGAGTAGCAGTTGGTGAAAGTGTGCTTACATTAAGTAGCCATGAATTAGGCCAGAAAGATATATGTGCTGCAATACGTGTTCCTACAGTGTGAGTAGAAGCTGGGCGAACATGCCCTCGTTCTACTGTCAGTGTTTTAGTACTCTTATTTACGGCCAGAATTTTAAGGCTTTCTCCTTCAATTAAAGCAGTGTCACCTGGTTCAAACAAAGAATAGATTTTGGTTCCATCAGTAACTGATAATTTGGCAACTTTAATAGACGTCGTTGTTGCATTGATATTAGTCGTCAGTGTGCTCCCCACTTGAGTGAGAAACCATTCTGCCGGGATGTTACTGGTAATTTCGTCGTTATAGGAAAGCTCACAGGCATTGGTAGAATTCAATATAATCAAATTAGAATTTTTAGCCTTCAGAGGAGCTATAAATTTTTCCTCATAATCGAATAAAATAATAAAATCATAACGTGCAACATCATTCAGAAACTGGTTAGTTGGATTTTCGAATTGGTCTATTGGAATGGGCCACCACATTCCAAGCCTTGGGAAATTAGGGGCATTATCCTCGGCCCAAGTCGAGCAGAAGCAAGTAGTGAAAATCATAATAGAAAAAGTGGCAATAGCTTTCAGGTAGATCATTTCTAACCTCTGTTGGGATAATGTACTTTGAAGACGATTATAGGGCTCTTTTATTAATTTATAACTAGCATCTATATGCTTACAATATTTGATGATTTCGTTAAAACATCATTGTTAGCGCTAGGCATTGTATTTCTTGCCTTGATCTCAAACTTTTTTTCTCGTTGAATAGGTGTTCTACTATTTCATCGCTAAGATTGATTTATAGAGGGTTTTTAGTGTTTGGCTGAAGATTATTTCTAATCAGGAGATATTTTAATATTAGACCACTCGCTCTAATGATGCAAAAAAATCTCCTTTGATACAAAGTATGACTGCAGTATTTTTTAATATTGAGGGGGAGGGGGAAACGATAGAACTATACTTAGAAAGGAATAACAATAATTATGCTTTATACATAAATATTGTTACTAATCCGTTTCTATATGGTATTTAATATCAATGCGTTGAGATTCACCTGCACGAGTGTCGATACTAAAACTATCTGACAAGTTGTACTTAAGGTTTGCTGAGTATTTATTGGAAAACAAGCCAAGGGTAATCCCAACATATAAATCAGGGTTTAAATATTCACCAAGCTTAATAGCACTGTCTTCAATTTTATCCGACTGTTCAACTTCAAATTCATCAATACCCAGCTGGTCACTAATCCACGATAATTGATTGACCCCATAACTAAACGCAGCATTAGCGACAGCATTCCCTTCGCTTTGATTCATCGCGTTTAAGGATTTACCTGTCACCAGATAGGCGAGTGCTTCTGACTCAGGTAAAGCAGGTTCTGTATAAATCCGGGTTTTGGGTGATTTTAGAAGTCCTGTGAGAGCAAGTATTGCGGTGATATCATCTTTATTTGCTTTACGAACAGCTTCAATGTTTAGCCATGGATTATCAGTGGAGCCGGTAAAGACAAATTCTCCTTTGCGTAGTGTTAAATCTTGGCCATAGGATCGGTAAGTAGCATCAAGCATTTTTGTATGCCCCTGCATTCTTTGTTTATTATTTTTTACGATATATTGTAATTTTCCTGCCAGACGTGTTTCAAGACCAAAGCCGGAAAAGTGAGTGTTGTCACCAAATTCAATATCAATTTGGGTATTAATACGAGATGTATCAATGACTTCTTTTTGTGATTTATCTGCTGTGATAATGATCTCATCTTCGCTGGGAGCCACTGCATTTTCAGGGAGTGTTTCTATTTCTATTTTAGCTTGATCAATCTTGATTAGTCCTTCAATTTTCGTCAAATTTTTATGCTTATTAATTGTTAGTTTAGGTGAAATAGTGACCTCAGCCTCAGGTAAACGGCTGACTTGAAAATTCTTCCCCGTTATTTCTACCTGTAATGGATATTTATGTTTAGTTAACAAATCCAATTGCCCCTGAGCGGATAGCTTCCCTTTACCTGATTCCATTTCAGCATTAAGTGATAATTGATCGGGGTTATCCGTTGTACTATTCATTTTTAATTGTATATTTCGATAGGTAGTACCCAGTTGATGGATATCAAACTGACCCTTTTGAAATTGTGCTGACCCAATAATAATAGGCTTCTCGTTATTTCCACTTAGCTGAAGATTAGCGATAAACTGTCCTTGTAAGTTGTTTATTTCTGTCAGAAGTCCATCCAGCAAGGTCATATTGGTAATGTTCGCTTTAATCGTGCCTGAAAGTTGTCTGATACCTTCGCGTTCTTTATCCACTTTTATATTAGCTTTCATGTGATCTTGATGGCCTAAACCAAGATAAAGCTGGGAGTTTAATTCATCATCTTGAAATCGAAGCTGGAATGTAGATGGACTAAAGGGAATTTTATGAACAAAATTGTCATCTTTTATTAACGCCTGACCTTTCGAAGTAGAGGCACTTAGATAGGCAGTCGTATCTTGGTTTCCATAAGAAAACCGAGCTTGTGCTGACATTAGACCTCTCAAGTCTAGCTCCTCAGGCAACCATACCTTAGTTGCAGCCAAGGGCCAGTTTGATAGTAAAAGGTGTCCATTAATTTTAGTGTCTGAGGAGCCTTTGGCCAATAGGCATAAACGAGATTTTGACTGAGTTAAGCAACTATTAGGGAGGTCAATGATTAATCCTTTATCACTTTGGCTAAGTGTTAATGACGTTGTGGATTGCAATTGCCACTTTTTAAATTGGGGATGATCAATAGTCAGTTGAGTAATGTCACCAAACCATCTTTTTCCATCCCATTCTCCTGTTGTGTTAATGTCCAAATTAACTAAAGATGAAACTAATTCTAATTGGGCATTATGGTTGTTCTGATTGCCTATGCCTTGCAAACTAATGTGGGAAATTTTGTTTTCTGCCCATTGAATTGAGTTGGCGGTAAAATCTAAGGTAGATTGTTTTTTTGATTCATGAACATAATCCGCCAGTAAAGAGACATCACCGATGCTGATGTCAGTAAAGCGTAAATTATTTCCTTTTAAATTACTGTTAATCACTGGTTTTTTTAATGACCCCTTAAGGGTCGTCTTACCCTGTAAACTTCCTGTTAAAGACGGCCATGCAGTACTTAAGTCAGGAGCATTAATGTCTACATCAAGGTTTGCATTTTTTTCACTTAACCAGCCTTTAGTTTTTAAATAATTATTCCCAGATGAAATATTGAGTTGTTGAAATTTTAGTTTTTGATTGGTTATTGTAAGCTTGCCCCTGGCTTTTAAAGGCTGATCGTTTAGCACACCCGATAATTGTTTTATATCCAATGCTACCTTAAATTTATCACCCTCAACCTTGCCTTTGCTTTGTGATTTAAGGCTTAACTTACCTGGAATATCAGCACCAAAATTTGAAGGGTTGAGTTGTTTGGCTATCAACAACAAGTCAAAGGCAATGGCTTTATCCCAAGATAATTGGCCTGTTAGCTTGAGTTGACCTTGTGCGGGTTTAATTAAGAGTTGTTTAAAATCAAATCCTTGTTGGTCTCCATTTCCCTTTAATGTGATAGAAAAACCGGGTCGACTCATGGCGGAAACTTTTGCATTTAATTGAGCCTGATAGTGTTGAGCAGACCCTTGTATTTTAAAATCACCCTGTTGACTTCTGGCTTGTGGGGAAGAATCTAGTAAAGGCCATTGCAATTTTTGCCATTGCCCTTGCAGATTAAACTCGGGCTGATCACCTGATAAGCGGATAAAACCATTTTGATTAGATTCAATCCCACCTTTTATTTGACTGACTATATCAAATCTATTCATATCTCCATTAATAGCTAAATGACCATTAATGGCTGAATGATTAAGAAAATAAGACCAAGTTACATCTGCGGTTAATGGCCAATCAGATTGAATTTTTATAGCGCTATCAGCTGTAAGCTGAAGCTCTGACATATCTACTTTAAGGTTAGAAACAGTTAGATCATTTTGATTGAGTACAGCGTGGGTGGTTATTTTGTTGATTTCTGTTTTACTTTCACCTTTGATCCAATTAAATTTGTTGATTATTAATTCATCAATACTGATATTTAATGGAATATTTGGAATCTGATTATTTATTTTATTATCTTCACCAGTCGCTGATTGTCCCTTAAGGTTAATTTCATTAACGATGAGTTTGGAAATATGTAAATGCCCGTTTAAAAGGTCTGCAACCTTCCATTGCAGACTAAAGTCAGCAATGGAAACTGCAAACTCATTAAACTCTTGGTAATGTAATTGCTTAAGTGATAACTCATTAACTAATGTACCATTAATTTCTTCTACACTTATGTTCCCAACTTTATCTAATGTGGTCTGTAGTAACCAACGTGTGCCTGATTCTGTGGTAGCTAATAGAAAAAAAATGATGATCAAACTGGAAAAAAGCATTGTGAGCCCAATGCTAGCTATTTTGACTTTATTTGATATTGGAGCGTTGTTTATTTGCTTATCTATTACCATCACAATTGCATCCCAGCAGCAAAATGAATTTGGAAGGATGATTCAGAATCGTTTAAGGGCATTGCAAAGTCTAATCGGATAGGACCGATAGGAGAAACCCAACGAAGACCGACCCCAGCTCCCATTTTGATAGTAAAGTCATTAGTATTGTAAGCATTTCCTGCATCTATAAAGGCTGCTACTCCCCAAGATTCAGTGATAAATTGTTCATATTCAGCACTGACAACAGACAGCATTCTGCCACCTAAAACATCACCTTTGCTATTTGTTGGGCCTAGTTTTTTGTATTCATAACCTCGCATAGTTTCAATACCTCCTGCATAAAAACGGTAAGAGGCTGGGAGTCGGTTAAAATCATTTGTTAATGTTGCACCTAATTTTGTTCGGGTAATGAGCCGGGCAGACCAAGGAAGAGGAGTGATCAATTTGACTGTAGTGGTGGCCTGTATAAAACTGACATCAGAAATAATAGATTCAGGTGCTGAGGATAAAGATAGATCAAAATAATAACCTTGAGTGGGTCGTTTAGCATTATTTGATTTTGTCATCTGCCAGCGGACTCCTGGAACTAGAAGAAAAGTCGTATAGTGTGATTTATCATCAATAGAAAACGTTTCACGAACCACATCAAAAAAAAGTATTTGTTTCCAACCATTCTGATAAAGATGAAGATATTGTAACGATAATTTTGTTGCTTCTGACCTGAATGTATCGGGTTTCTCATATTTATAGCCAAGCCCAAGTGAAATATAATCGTAACGTGGTTCGGTAAAAGGCATCATATAACTTGCTTCTGCAACTGAACGAACAGGCGATATATCAAGGTTGAGAGAGGCATGGTGGCCTTGTCGGTTGAGTCTTCTGTTTTTATAGCCGATACTACCTAAGGGGCCAATATCAGTGTCGTAACCTAAACCAATACTGTAATCGTGTTTTTTTTCTGGCTTTAAATTAATCTGGATTGGAACAACATTATTTTCGGCTTCGTCAATGAGTGGTTGGATTTCTACCCCACTAAAATACACACTATCCGCTAATTCATTATAAGTTTTTCCAAGCTTTTTACTGGAATATTTTTCTCCAGAATTTAAATAAATATAGCGTTGGATAAATTCAGGGTTAAGAATATCTTGATCAATAGAAATCTCACCAAACTGATGTTGATCTCCAGAGTCCATAATTAATTCAATGCTTGCCTCTGCCTTTTCTGGGTGGATCAATAAGGATTTTTTAATCATTCGGTTTTTTAAATAACCGTATTCAAGTGCTAAAGATTGTAAGTTTTGTTTAATTTGTTCATAAAGAGAATGATCAAGAATATCGCCAATTTTGATTGGTAGAGTCGCTAATAATGTCTGAAAGGCACGCTTTTTTTCTGCTTCACCCCTAATTTGTACAATCAATTGAGTCACTCTGACAGGTTTACCTGCATTAATGTCAAAACTTGCCTGCCAACAATCATCTCTATGAGTAAGTTTTTTAACAATTTTTGGCTGGTAATAGCCTAATGCTCGTAACGCTTTGTTTATTTCATTATCTGAATTAGTAAATAACCTATCAAGTCGCCAAGCAGGGGATTGGCAATTTTCTTTTGCGATTGACAAAAAGGCCTGCACATTACCTTGAAGTTCTTCTGTTAAGCCATTAATGATGATTTCAGGATCGTCTGCTCTAACTGAGTATGTTGAAAACAGTAAAATAAAAGCTGTGATTTTAACGAGTAAATGCATAGCAACAATTAGTGGGCCCTGGGAAATAAAATTAAAAAGGGATAGAACAAAAGGTTATAACAATTGTTATTGGTGTCCCATAAACTTCTTCCATTATGATAATAATAGCGGAAGCTTAACAGGATGCAGATAACTTTTCACAGGGCTGTAATGCCTAGGTTTGATCTGCAAATTTAGTTTGCTAAAAAGAGGTGTATCCATTTTGATAAAGGTATTGAAATTTTAATTCAAAACAAAAAGGATACTCTCGAATTATGCATACTAACAACCTAATTATAAAATATAAAGCAGGTTTTCCATACTTGGTTGAATAACTCAGAACTGTATAAAACTTACAAAATAATATGTATTTCAATACTCATTTTGACCATTATCAATAATGAGTAGATGGTGGGGCAATTTTGATCTGTTTGTCAACGAACGAAATATGGCGTGCACGGTCAATTATAAATACAAGCTCTTTAAGGAGGCTCTGATCAAGTCTAATTATTTTCTGCGATAAATTCTAATCGATTTAATCAGAGCTTCCTTAAACGTAAATTGAAATTCAAGTTGAATGAGATAAAAAGAATACTATGACTCATACAAATTTAAAGGATCAGCAATTCCTAGTAAAAAAAGCGGTGGAAGAGGGAATAACTCGATATATAGAAACTCGAAAAGCCAAAGTCCCCGTCTTTGTAGCAGATCATTTTTCTTTAAAAGGCGCTTTAAAATTACATAAGAAAGCCTTGGGAAAAGATCTTTATAAGGGGCCAATTAATATACTTTGGTCAATCCCTTCTATCATGCTCAGAGTGACAGCTTTAGCTCTTAAAAAGATTGGAAGTAATAAATTATATGAGAAACTTGATAAGCTACCGAAGGGTTTTCAAACAGATGTACAGAAAGAAGTGAGTTGGCTGATTTATAGTGAACTCTTAGAAATTCCTTATGCACAGGATTATCGAATATCTGATAAAGATGCTTTATTAAGTGAAATTTTAAGTGATAAAACACTATCAGATTGGGTGGCTCAATTGCTTTCTAAAATTAATGATAAATCTAAAGATCCAACATATCGAGAAAATCTTGAAAAAAATCTAGAAGAATATGCCACCAGTAGAACTGCGGCATCCGATTTGGCAGGTAACATTCTTACTTTGTCAGCTGGTTATGCCGCATTCCATAAAGCTGTTCCAGGCACTTTTGCGGCGGGTAGTGCAACAGCTACAGCCATAGCTCAACACTTTGCGATCACTAATTTCTGGCTGGGGACTACGGTAGGGACTTGGTATTATGGTATGGTTCCTGCGACCGCCTCGACAGGTTTGCTAGTTGCAACGACGGGATCCTTGATGGTAACTTTAGCAATCATCGCCACTTTTACTGGAATAATCACAGATCCATTACAAGCGAAATTTGGTATTCACCAAAAACGCCTTTTGAAGTTTATTGATGCTTTTAATGTTGAGCTTTTAGGAACGGGGCAATCACAATATAAAATCAAAGACCAATACGTGGCTCGAGTTTTTGATATTTTGGATCTACTAAAAATTGCCTCTCAGGTTATTAAGTAAGAAATAGAGGGAAGTCGACAAGGATATATTGGGTGCTGCATAAGCTAGTGCAGATTACAACCATCTTACAGGAAGAAAAGATGGGTGTGAGGGAGGTAAAATGAAAAAACTTATGCAACGATTAATAATACCCTTGAAGTGTATACCTTGAAAATGAGAATAATCAATGAAAGTAACTTAAATAATTTCTAAGATAGTTAGATACAAGAAATTTTTAGTTCCCAATTTAGAAGTCAGCTGCTATTCAGGTTTCTCCATAGACGAAATTAAATTTTTTTTTGTGACTTGGTTAGCAAAATGAATCTACCTTTTGTGACTTGGTTAGCAAAATGGAACAACCTGTATATCTTTAAATATAAATAAATCATAGACTTAAATTTACCAATATTTCAATGGGTAAACAAAGTCATGTTAAATATTAACTATTTAATATCATCCTTTTTTCTACTGTTGCTGCTTCCTTTTTTAAATGCAATGGCTAGTTTGGTTGCTCCTACTTCATGTGGAGTGACTAAAATAATACCCGCGAACCAATGGACTCAAATTGGGATTCCATGTGAAGCACCTTCAGGTGCAAATACTGTTAAAACCATTATCGGTGATGATATGCCAGGTAATTACGATATCGATTGGAAAATGTTTTCTTTTAACCCTCTAACGAATACATATGATTTGCTGGGTCTTAAAGATATTTTAGAAGTAGGGAAAGGCTATTGGTTAATTCATCTTCATCAATCTGCCCAGCTAGATATGCCAGAAGGAAGCCGCCCGATTAGTGTAGAAAGCTCAACACAATGTATAACAGCTCGTTGTTTTGAATCAACCTTAGTCACAACAGGTGCAATTCAACTGCAATTGCTCGCTAACCCCTTTGAATATGCAGTTAAAGGGGAGGAAATACATGTAAAGACTGATCAATTGGGATTAACACAACCAGAAATAGAAGCAGAAGGTATTCTTGCTAATAAAATATGGAGTTTCAATGGAGAAAAATATGAGGAACTTCAAAACCAGGTTATTTCACCTTGGGCAGGAATATGGGTGGTGACTTTACCACTAGCTTCAATTAATCCCCGTCCAAAATTATTATTCCCTGCACGTATTGATGCTCTTTCAGTTCCGGTTACACGAGAACAACTGATCTCGATGATAAATAATGGGAAAGATGTAACTTTGGTTAATACATCTGAAATTACAGATATGAGTTTTATATTTAAAGGTGCTCGTGATTCCTTTAATGATGATATAAGTCGTTGGGATGTCAGTAATGTCACGAATATGAGATATATGTTCTCGGGTGTTAAACTCTTTAACCAGGATATAAGTCGTTGGAATGTCAGTAATGTGACGAATATGAGACACATGTTCTCAGGTGCTACATCCTTCAATCAGGATATAAATCAATGGAATGTAAGTAACGTGACCACCATGGAAGCTATGTTTGCATATGCCACATCCTTTAATCAAAAAATAAGGAATTGGAATGTTAGTCATGTCACTAATATGAATTTCATGTTTAGAAAAGCTACACTCTTCAATCAGGATATAAGTCTTTGGAATGTTAGTCATGTGACAGATATGTTTGGTATGTTTTACTATGCGGCCTCTTTTAACCAGGATATAAGTCTTTGGAATGTTAGCCATGTGACAGATATGTTTGGTATGTTTTACTATGCGAGCTCTTTTAATCAGGATATAAGTAACTGGGACGTTAGCCATGTGACAGATATGTTTGGTATGTTTTACTATGCCACCTCTTTTAATCAGGATATAAGTCGCTGGGATATCAGTAATGTGACTAATATGACGGGGATGTTCAGTAATGCGAAAAATTTCACCAACCAAAATTTGAGTGGCTGGAATATTTCAAGCGTAATTAAATATGACTTTTTTTTCGAAGGTACAAGCTCAGGTAATATAGAACCTTATTGGCTTTAAAGATATAAAATACCTTCTTAGCTTGGCGAAAGGGAAAGCGGATTAGATCAGGTTGAAATGAACTAGTTAGTTAATAATAACTTCAGTATTTGAACAATCTAGTTACGTTCCATCCGTAAGGTAGCAGATAAAGACGTAGCCTTGAAGAAAAGTTAAGTATTATCAAAATACTAGTAATTTAGGACAATGATTGAACCCAGCGAACAATATCTTCAGCGCTCATTGCTCCGGTCTGCCGAGCTATTTCTTTGCCTTTTTTAAAAAGAGCGAGTGTTGGAATACTTCTAATAATGTATTGTCCTGCTAATGCTTGTTCTGTTTCTGTATTAACTTTGGCTAGCCTGAGTTGAGGTTCTAATTGAGCTGCTGCTTGAATATATGCAGGAGCCATCATTTTACATGGGCCGCACCAAGGAGCCCAAAAATCGACAAGAACAGGAATATCACTACGACTGATATGTTGTGTAAAGGTTTTGGCTGTCAATTCAACTGGGTGTTTAGTAAATAATGCTTGTTTGCATTGACCACATAATGGATTGTTACCAAGGCGATGAGTCAAAATACGATTAACAGAAGTACAATGTGGACAGACAATATGAGAGGAGTCAGACATTTGGTTTTACCTATAAATAAATGATTTATTGTCTAGACCACAAAAGACTGATTTTATTCCATTAAATAACCTTAATACTTCGCACAACCACGGGTGCAGAATTTATAACGTACTGATTTTTGTCGAGAGCAAGGCGCTAAAACAGGCGCATAATGTAAAAATCACCCATCTTTATCGGGTGGATTTTTTAGTTATAAATTCTATGAATATCATAGATTATCTTTCTCTACACAGAACTCGAAACTCGAAATTCCTTTATTTTGGTACTATAACAGAAGGCATTAAGCTATTTCGTTTTGCATGCCTCACAAAATTTTTATCGTCAAAAGAAGCAGTGGTATTGCAATCTTTGTAGCTGGCATGATGCAGCACATCTGAGAAATCAAAACCAAGTTCAAAGTTATTGATTGCTTGTTGCGTAGCCGTACGATCTTCTATCATCAGATGTTCTAAGGATAATGAATGTTAAAAAACATGACTAACATCAGAAGAAGTGAATTGATAATAGCCTCTCATTACCCATTCAAATTCGAGGAGAACCGTTTTGCAAACCATTAATGGCTCTCCTGACTCTATCAATTTTCGAGCTGACTTATGTTGTTTTTCAGCCTTTATATCTGCTTTATCCTGAATGTAGTAACGAGCTAAAATATTAGTATCAAGCCCTATCATTATTTAATAAACTGGCAGGATCAAAATCTGTTGGTACGGCAGGTCGGTTACCTTGTAACATTGCAAAGCCAGTAGATTTAATGGTTGGCGGTATATTATCAATATACAGTTCAATATGATTGCCAACGATAGCAGCTTCTAGTTTACTTTCTTTTCGGATTCCAAGTTGTTGTCGAATGTGTTTAGGAATGGTTATTTGGCCTTTACTTGTAACTGAAGTAGATTGCATAATTATTGATTCTGAATAAAAGTAATACCAAGTAAGAATATCTAAAGTAAAGTAAAGTAAAGTAAAGTAAAGTAATTAAGCAAATAAATATTTGTTATTTTGTCCTCTCCATTTCAATTGAAATGGAGATTTCTACTATATCAAGTTGGCTGACCTCTTGGTTGGCAAAAGACAAGACTTGACCCCTTTGAGCTTGTGACCCCTTTGAGCTTGAGTGTAGCTGTTCATGAACATCTAAATGTCGTAAATTTAACTTCGATTAACCCCAAGCCACACCTTGCCTGATAGAATACACTTTTAGCAAAATTAAACTCACATAGTCAATTAAATGGCAATCAACTCAACTATCTTTAAAGCCTCTATTAATATTACCGATATGGATAGGCAGTACTATCAAACGCATGAACTAACCATTGCACAGCATCCATCCGAAACGGATCACCGTTTAATGGTGCGATTGATTGCTTTTATGGCAAATGCCCATGAGTACTTGAGCTTTACTAAAGGGCTAAGCAGTGATGATGAACCGGAGCTTTGGCAAAAAACATTAACGGATGATATTGATTTATGGATTGACCTAGGGCAGCCTGATGACAAGAGGATTCGTAAAGCCTGTGGGCGAGCTAAACAGGTGATTATTTATGCCTATCATAAAAAGAAAGCAACGGTATGGTGGGAGCAGCAACAGGCAAAATGCCAACGCTTTAATAACCTAAATGTGTATTACGTGAATGCGGAAGGAGTTGAGGCATTGGTTAATCGGTCGATGCAGTTGCAATGTATGATTCAGGATGGGGAAATTTATTTAAGTGATGATAATGCCAACTATACTGTCACGTTGGAAAAGCTTTAGAGACTGTGAAAGTATTCTAAAAC
>JAGLDH010000158.1 GCA_023145835.1 Methylococcales bacterium | reverse complement strand
CATCCGTGACCGCGCGAAGTATAAAACCTTTACACTTACCTTGCTTGCTTTGCCTCTGCACAGTCATGCAGAACCCGCACATTTTTCACCAGCGCTGAACCCGCCATTTATAAAACAAGCAGAAACCATCAAAGGCAACCCCCAAGCAGAAATAGCAACCGTAGGAGCTCCCACCAACGAATGGCTGTTTCACAAAACTAACGATGGACTGCATCCCAGTGGTGAAGAGCAAACTCAGCTTTGGTTATTAAATCGAGCGCGACAAAATCCTACAGATGAAGGTATCTGGCTAGCAACATCACCCTTGTCTGATATTGCTGATGGCAGGAATTTTTTCAACGTAGATGTAACTATGTTACAAGAAGAGTTTGCCTCCTACCAAGCCAAGCCACCTGCTGCGTTTGATGTACGCTTGTACCGTGCCGCCCATGACCACTCTTTAGATCTGATTAGCCGGGATGCTCAAGACCACATTGGACAATTTACACGGGTTACTGCAGAAGGCTTCAGTTTTAGTTCTGCGAGAGGTAATGTTTTTTCCTATGCGAGCAGTGGTCTCAATGCTCATGCTGCGTATAATATTGACTGGGGCGCAGGGTTAGGCAACATGCAAAATGGCCGCGGACATCGACAAGCCATTCAATCTCTTGATGGTAATTATTCCAACGTAGGCATTGCCTCAGTTCACGAAACCAACTCCAGTACTACTGTAGGACCATGGGTTACCACAGGTAACTTTGCTAGTGCACAGCCTAATAACCAAAATCATTACAATCGTTTTCTAGTGGGTACGGTTTGGGAAGACAAAAACGATAATGATTTGTATGATCCAGGTGAGGGTATATCAGATGTAACCGTAATGCCTGATAGCGGTATTTATTTTGCTAAAACTTCGGCGGGCGGTGGATATGCCATTCCCATTACCCAAGCGGGTACTTATCAGGTCACTTTTTCAGGAGGCGAGTTGGGTCAGAATATCAATCGTACCGTTATCATCAACGAAAGTAGCGTATTACTAGATTATAAAAAGGACGCCTGTGGGACAACCTATACACTCCCTAATAACCAATGGAGGCAAATCGGCCTACTTTGCAATCCTGATAATGCTGCCACCACCGCGGCAGACATTTTCGGTGATGATGGGTTAGGAACTTATGGTACAAGCTGGAAACTATGGGCTTACAACCCCATCACCAATAGTTACGATAATGTAGGGCTTAACGGGGTTGTTGAGCTAGGTGTGGGCTATTGGATCATTCAGAATACTGGTGAGGAAAAAACCCTGGACATGCCCACTGGAAGCATACCAGCAACCGTCAGCCAACCTACCGGTTGCCCCACTGGAAAAAACTGTTTTACTATTCCCCTGCATACACAAAATGGAGGAAATCAATGGAATATGGTTGCGTATCCCCATACCGTTGCAAGTAGTTTGGGGGAAGCAAGAGTAGTCGCTAACTCAACTAATTGTAACACGCCTGCGTGCACCTTGGATGTTGCTGAAACAGACAACATCGTCCATAACATTCTATTTACCTACAACGGAACTAGCTACACACAAGTCACAATGGGTGATAACCTAAATCCTTGGGAAGGTTACTGGGTATCGACACTTCTTGGTTCTCATGGAGCGACTCCAGTCAAACTATTACTTCCTAAGCCATAAATAATCTTGCTCAGTTAACTGAAGTATCTTAGTTATTTGGCGAGATTATGCCTATATAGGCATTTTTTGATGGGTTTGCTACCTTTAAAGCAAACCCATCGAAAAATCCTAAATTGCATAATGAATTAAATCAAGCTATTTTTAAAATCCAGCCTATTGTTCTTAACTTATTAGCTGAGCCCCCTTCCATGCACTTAATCCAATTTTGTATTAACATTAACTCCGCACAAGAGCCGCTACGTTAAGCCTCCCTCAATGACTTGACGACTGTCGGTATGAAATTTTAGCCACCCTCGCATGCTGCCATTTCACTTGGCTTTGACTTGTTCCCTGACGCCTACCGCGGACTAAAAATCATCACTCTACTGTGCTCCATTTTCATGATTTTCAGCGGTAGAACCAATATTTTGTGCTACAAAATAAATTATATTCTCTATTAGCACTTGATTTTACAAGGCTACTTATTATCTTTTAATTGATATACCTAAAATTAGTTTCCCCCAATTAATAAGGGGAATTGAATGAACAATATACCCATTTTTTTAAATTAGCCTCTATCATTCAATTACCCAGTACCATCAATCATTACCTAATCTTTTCTGTGATATAGTCCTTATAAAAAAATAATTAACCTAAATTGCACCTGTTGTCGAAGTTATTCCATGTATATTCCTGAGTTTGTAAGAATTCACATACAACAACACATAAAAAATAAATGTTAGAAATCATACAGCTCCCTGTTTTAACAGATAACTATATCTATATACTCCATGATCCAGATTCAAATGAAACAGGCGTTATTGATCCTGCTATTTCCCAGCCTGTACTTGATACACTTAAAAGCAGAAAATGGTCTCTAAGCTATATTTTTAACACCCATCATCATAGCGACCATGTTGGAGCAAACATAGAGTTAAAAGAACGCACAGGATGTCAAATAGTGGGGTTTGGTGAAGACAGTAAAAGAATCCCTGGAATTGATAAAAAACTAAAACATAGGGATGAAATAAAACTAGGCAGCCAAATTGCAAAAGTGTTTGCGACACCCGGACATACATTAGGTCACATTGTCTATTATTTTGCTAGCAATCATGTCCTGTTTTGCGGCGATACTTTATTTTCAATGGGGTGCGGCCGCTTATTTGAAGGAACAGCAGAGCAAATGTGGCATTCATTACAGCAATTGAAAAGCCTCCCTAAAGAAACAAAAATATATTGCACGCATGAATATACCCAAGCTAATGGTCAATTTGCATTAACTCTTGAACCGGATAATCAAGCTCTGATAATTAAAATGCAAGAGGTTAATAAACGTCGATCTCTCCATCAACCGACAATTCCCAGTACCTTAGAGCAAGAGCTAGCAACCAACCCATTTCTTAGAGAAAATAGCCCTGCTCTACAGCAATCAATTAATATGGAATACCAATCTTCTATTGCCGTTTTTAGAAAAATTAGAGAACTAAAAGATAATTTCTAGGATTAAAAAGTTCTTATTGATGGTGCTACATAATACAACCCTCAGTATTTATCGTATTCTCCTTCTAAAAGTTAGGATAATGGAGTCTGAATCTTTGCACGCCTACCTTGTGGATAACTCTGTTGATAAAAAATTAGCAACCTATATCTTCAATATATTTAAAACATCAGAATTGACAATAAATTTTTATGATAAATAAAATATTTTAAAAATAATACATTAAAAATACCATCAATTAAACAAGGTTAAAAATGGCAATAGAAGATTGCTGTTTTTTAAAAAACCATCGTTGTGAATAAACAATTTACTATATGGTAATAATAAATTAATTTTAACTGTCTCTTAATTAATAATTACACTTTTCAAATTAACTCATGTTTATATTTATTTTGGTAAACCTGTTATTAGGTTTGCTATTAAAGAGTGATACTTCTGACATCTTTTTACTTTTATCTAATTATTTTCAATATACAGGCTCTGTTTTATTACTAATCACCTTTATTGCGACGGGGATTAAAACTAAACAAATTTCTTTTACTTTTCGATATGATTTATTTGCAGTCGGTTCAATACTTATTTGGTTTTCATATTGGCCCCCTTTTTTTAGAGAAGGCTCTCCTATGTTTTATATTTTGCCTTTATATTTTGCCTTTCTCACAGCATTTTTCACTTTAGTAGGTATTAATTCAAAGAACGGGGCACAACAAGATGAGATTAATCAATTATATAGGCTTCCTAACTTTGTAATTTCTAGTCCGTTAATTATCATGACTTGCGTCATTATCTCACTCACATTACCACAACATTTCATGCTGTTTCCTATTGCAATTACTTTGTTAGTTGCACGCTATTCTTTAGCATGCTATCTAGATAATGAATAGCCTCACTAGCCCAGTCAAGTTAGGCTATTCATGGCGAATAAACAGGAAAATCCAAGCTATGCACCGTTTATTCAGCACTGATAACGGATAAAAAGACGAGTAAATTGTTCATATTAATCCATCCACGTCCCTTATTTTAAATACACACTTAGTGGTACTTTCCCCATTTATTTCTTGATGGTACAAATTCAATGCCAAAGGGGTTAAAACCTGTCGTAACATCAGTAAGAAAAACGGGCTCTGGATTTCTTTTTGAAACACTGAAAACACTGACTTTATCGGATGTCGCACCTGAATGAGTCACATAAAGCTTTTTATTTCTACCTGTTAATACGATGTTGTGTGGTGTTGCATAGGGAGTATCAACAGGTGTTTCAATGACAGTATTGCTGCGTGTATTAATAGTGTATAACGCATTCATACCACCATCAGCAATGTTAGTTGTATATATGATGCGACCGTTACGGGTAATATCAATGCCATGTGCGCCAGGAATATCGATAGTGGTAATTTCTGTTAAGTCTTTACGGCGGAACACACGGACTTCATTGCTGTTTTGAGCTGAAACATACAGAGTACGTTTGTGTGGTGCTAATGTCACATGTGGATCTTTACCTACATCAGCACGCGCTACCTCTGTAAAATTACGCAGGTTATATTTAATAACAATATCTGTATCACCCGGCAACCCGACCATAGTGACATAAGCGGCTCTTTTATCAAGAATAACATCATGTACTTTACCTCCATCAGCAACCAGATCAGCGGGAAGATCTATTGTAGTTATTACATTCAAATGACGCGTGTTAAAAACAGTGATGGTATTGTCAATATCATTATTTACCCAAAGTTGCTTTCCATGAGGCTGACCCCACATATGAAATACACCGCTTCCTGCTGGCATTTCATCAACGACATCCCAATCCAAACTGTCAAAAACAACGACACGATTATTAGCGCGATCCCCTACAAAAACATAACCACGCTTATAGACAACGTACATAGGTTCTGATAAGTTTTTACCCGATGGCATATCTATTGTAGTTGCAGTGTCGGTGGCAACATCAATCAGCGTTAAGTCACCACTAACACGATTTGCTACGACGATTGTACCTTTATTTCTATTAGCTTGTGCCGAATTTGTGAATAAAAACCCACTGAATAATAATAAAGTGAGAAGTAAAAACTGAATTAGCTTTAATTGATAAGTCATATTTTTCCTCTAAATTTTAATGAGTCCAGCCTATATTTTTGAGTATAGAAAAATTATTGAGCGTTTTATGGTATCAATGTATTGGTTTAACAAAATTTTAGCTTTATCCAAAGGATAATAACGAATGTTTTTTAATATTGTACAATCAAAAATGTGTACCAAAAACGATGGAAATAATTTTTCCAAGTTGAAATAGAGTTGGAGTAAACATATATTTCTCGCGATCTCGGATGTGGTTTTCTATCGTCTGATTTTTGTGGATAGACAGTGTTGCAGAAACGGTTGCTTTCCCTGCTATGCATCAATTTCAGCGCCTTGTTATCGACAAGAATCAACTCGTTATATAATCCTCATCAGTAACCGCAAAAGTATATTTCTAACAAATTGACCTTTCTTTTTTTGATATTTAATGAGAGTTGTAAAAAGTGAGAGATCAATATTTATATTACTCTCATGCGAATTACATACAACTACCCGAAAGGGTGGTTTATTGAGGTTGATTCATAAAGTAGTTACTAATTATTTTAAAAATAAATGCAGATTGTAGATATGGAACGGCTAACATAATTAATAGAGGTGCCCTTTAGATCAATAGAAATATTTCTCATATTTCTATTGATTCCCATCTCCCCTTCATTTTTTCTGAGAGCTAACACTTTTCAAGTGATTGAAATTATAATTTTCTAGCTCATAATCCAAATAAACAGCAGAAACATTATCAGATATTTTCTTCTGATAATACCTTAGCATACGCATAATTTTCCTTTCCTTGAACTTAATATTTTCTACATACTTTATGTTTTCTATCATCATCACGTTGCTGGTTTCGCTCTTTTTTTTGGTAAGCTACTTAGATAATTAATAGTTTGAAATCAGTTATAATATAGGGATAAATGATTTAGGAGAATTATGATGAGGAAGGCTTCATTTTTTAGTGTTTTACTTTTATCCGCATGTGTAACTATCAATATTTACTTTCCTGCGGCGGCGGCAGAAAAAGTGGCCGATGAGATAATTAAAGGTATTCAAACTGAAGAGAAAACGCTTTCAGAACCCAAAACTGAAGAATCTCCGCAGTCACACTCTATTAAATTACATTCATTTAAATTACAAGTGATAGCTTATCAATTGCTGGATAACGTTTTAAATATTGTGATTCCAGTTGCTCATGCAGAAGAAGCTAATTTATCGGTAAATACATCTGAAATCACAAATTTACGATCCGCTATGCAGTCTCGTTTTTCTGCGTTAAAACCATTTTATGCAAATGGGTTAGTGGGCATAAAATCAGATGGGTTTATTGTCACTAGAGGATCTATCCCTTTAAGAGATAGAAATAAAGTAAACAAATTGGTTGCGGCAGAAAACACTGATAGGCAGCATCTTTATCAAGCAATAGCAAATGCAAATGGTCATCCAGAATGGTTAGCACAAATTAAATCTACTTTTGCTTCACGTTGGGCAAGTAACGCGCAATCAGGGTGGTGGTATCAAACTTCAAATGGTAGTTGGAAACAAAAATAAATATGGCACGAAGAAGACCGAGAAAGAAAAAATTATCAGAAATCCCCGTTAAAGTTACCATTGAGTCTTTAGCTCATGACGGAAGAGGTATAACACATGTTGATGGTAAGGTCGTTTTTATTGATGAGGCTTTGCCAGGTGAAGAGCTAGAGTTTATTTATACAGATAGCCGTAGAGATTATGCTGAAGGAAAAGTCGATACGCTGATGACACGATCAGAAGATCGAACAAAACCAGAATGCCCTCATTTTGGCCAATGCGGCGGATGTAGTTTTCAACATGTAAAAGATGATGCTCAAATTCAAATAAAAGAAGGGTTACTAAGAGAACAATTTAGCAGCATTGGTAAAGTTGAGATTCCACATATTTGGGAACCATTAACGGGGCCTCATTGGGGTTATCGTAGAAAAGCTAGGATGGGTGTTAAATATGTTGCTAAAAAAGGACGCGTTTTAGTTGGTTTTAGAGAACGTAGAAATCCTTTTCTTGCCGACATAGAAAGCTGTAAAGTAATGCACCCTATTGTGGGTGAAAAACTAATGGATTTATCTGAAATGATCGGTGGATTAACAATTAAGGATAAAATCCCTCAAATAGAAGTAGCAATTGGGGACAATGATTGTGTGTTGGCATTTAGGGTCTTAGAGCCACCTACTGATGTAGATAAAGAACGCATGCGAGCTTTTGGTCACAAACATAATATGAGTATTTGTTTGCAATCTAAAGGCCCGGATACGATTATCCCCATTGAAGGCGAGCCTGAAATAATACCTACTTATACTTTACCCGACCAAAGTATAGAGTTTAAATTTAAACCGGCTATGTTTACTCAAGTAAATTATGAGATAAACAAAAAAATGGTCACACGAGTGATTGAAGCATTAGATTTAAATGAAAATGACACTGTTTTAGATTTATTCTGCGGTTTAGGTAACTTTACGTTACCCATGGCGACTAAAGCAGGTCATGTTGTGGGTGTTGAAGGAGACCACCCTTTAGTTAATCACGCTAAAGAAAATGCAAAACTCAATGGAATAGAAAATGTTGAGTATCATGTCGCCGACTTATCAAAAGATGTCAGTAACCAAGCGTGGGCTAAACAAAAATTCAATAAAGTAATGTTGGATCCATCCAGAGCAGGTGCATCGGAAGTATTACATAATTTAAAACACTGGAACCCAGACCAGATTATGTACGTGTCATGTAACCCATCCACTTTAGCCAGAGATGCTGGAGTTTTAGTTAATGAAATGGGATATAAACTTGTTAAAGCTGGCGTAATGGATATGTTCCCTCAAACAGGCCATGTTGAATCCATTGCCCTTTTTGAAAAGATATAAAACAAATGAAAATTCCAGAATCATACCTACATGTCTCTATCAGTAAACAACAGCTTAAGTTTATCAATAAAGATCAACTAGATAAAACCTATCCTGTTTCAACTGCTAAAAATGGAGCCGGTGAAGCAATGGGAAGCGAATGTACCCCCACTGGATGGCATAAAATTAGAGCTAAAATTGGAGATACACAACCACTAAATGCTGTTTTTATTGGACGTAGGCCAACAGGTGAAATATATACTCCAGCTTTAAACCAAGAATATCCCCAAAGAGACTGGGTCTTGTCTAGAGTTATGTGGTTAGGTGGGCTAGAAGCTGGCAAAAACCGATATGGTTCAGTTGATTCTACATGGCGATATATTTATATCCACGGATGCCCTGATGAGTTAATGACGGGAACACCTGAATCGCACGGCTGTATACGAATGAAAAATAAAGATATTATAGAGTTGTTTAATAATGTAACTATTGGCTTAACTGTATTAATTGACTCATGAGAAAAGATCATGTCTAGAATTGTATTAGGCATAGAATATGATGGTACCCTTTTTTCTGGTTGGCAATTTCAAAATGAACAACGCACCGTTCAAGATGAATTAGAAAAAGCACTTAGCCGAATTGCAGATGAAAAAGTTTCGGTTCATTGCGCAGGAAGAACTGATTCAGGCGTTCATGCACTAGAACAAGTCATTCATTTTGATACAGAGGTGAATAGAACATTAGATAGCTGGGTCATGGGAGGGAATACAAATTTACCCAGTGATGTACGTATTATATGGGCAAAACAAGCTATTGATGACTTTCATGCTCGTTATAGCGCCATTGCACGGTACTACCGATATGTTATCTTAAATCGTAAAATGAAATCAGCATTGTTACGAAACCAAGTGACATGGTGTTATAACACATTAAATGAAGTTAACATGCATAATGCCGCACAAGCAATGATAGGAGAACATGACTTTTCTTCTTTTAGGGCGCAAGGATGCCAGTCTGTCAGTCCTAGAAGATTAATACATTTCATTAATGTTTATCGTGAAGATGACACCGTTATCATAGAACTATCAGCAAATGCTTTTTTACATCATATGGTAAGAAATATTGCAGGTGTATTGATGGATATAGGCATGGAAAAACAACCGGTTATTTGGGTTGAGGAATTACTTAACATTAAAGATAGAACGCAAGCAAGCGTTACAGCAGCACCCTATGGATTATATTTAGGCGGTGTCTTTTATCCAGAAAAATACGGGATTATTAAACACCCAGTATTTAATTTATTAGCACCCGATGTGCAACGCTTTGAACACTGAGGAAACAACATTGAATACTATAATTGATACAATAAATTTTTTATCCTTTCAAATACACGGTTCAGCAGCGGGTCATAAGTCTTCTGATGGAGTGGCTGGATATGTTGAAGCCTTTTTAACCTTTTTAGAAAGTTTAATTGGGCTTTCCCCTACAGAAATATTCGCTAAAATACTCCCTGGCATTACCTCAATGGCCAATATACACCCAATAATTGTCCACTTCCCTATTGCCCTATTAATTGCATTTTTTATCGTTGATTTGTTCGGTATACTATTAAGAAAAGATAACTGGAGAGGCGTAGCAAGTGGCCTCCTTTATTTAGGAACAATAGGCGCTGGAGCAGCTGTCGCGGCAGGATTAATTGCAGCAAGGACTGTAGATCATGGAGAAAACGTACACTTAATTCTCGCACAACATGAGTTTATTGGTATTTCTATATTATCCATCTCTGCCCTGCTTTCAATATGGAGGTTATTGAGTGGAGGTATTGTAAAAGGAGCATCAAATATCTTTTATACTTTTACCTCTGCTATTTTAACTCTTCTGATAGTTTTAGGTGCTGACCTTGGAGGTTTAATGGTCTATAAATATGGCGTTGCTGTAGACGCTGTAAAAGTCACCAGTTTAGATTATTTTAAAGAACATACGCATTCACATTAATACTGTGTTAACCGTTCTATAAATGAGAAAATCAACAACAATTGAGATTGAATAGGGCATTTTTTTATGCTTAAAAACATCAGTGTTCCCATATCATTCTTACCCAGGAACTAATCGAGCCACCAGAGCA
>JAGLDH010000157.1 GCA_023145835.1 Methylococcales bacterium | reverse complement strand
TTACGCCTTGAAACTGAACAAAAACTCTACGCCAGCTTCGAGTTTTATTTCATCTTCAGTCCTTAGTGAAAGAAGACCACTAGCAGAAATCCATAGAATATGGATTGCGATTATTAATTAAAAGAAGTGTTTCTAAGAAAATCAACACCTAAAAACACTTCTAAATATTTAACTTTTTCTTTATCTTTTCATTTTAATACTAACTGCTGATGAATCAACGCTTGAATCAAATTGTTGTGCTAAATTTGTTAAACCACTTGTTAATACACCGGTTACAGCTTTATCAGCAGCCTCTTCATTTAACTCTTCAGGTGGGTTATTATTAACGTAGCCACGGTAATAAGTTGCTACCCAGGTGACTTCTGATTTACTACCTTTAGCCTTAACAGTGATTGTTGCTTGGTAGTTTTCAACAGGTACAACAGGTATATCCTCATCTTGACCTGCATGCTGAATAGTTTTAGTTGTACTCATTTCTGTGATTTTATACTTATATGACATCTTATCCGCCTTATAAGCTTTCAACTCTTCAGTAATTGTTCCACCCTCTTTTAAAGTTAAAACACGAACAGAACCTTTTTCATTTCCATTATCAGCTTTTGTACTCTCAATAACAGGAAGCCAAGATAAATCATCATAATTTTTAACTATATCCCATACCTTTTCAGCGGGTGCATCAATTGAAATAGCCGCCGTCAATTTACCTCTTACTGGCCCATGAGCACTTGTAATAGCAGTAAAAAACAATAAAGCTAACGAAACAAATATCGACATTTTTCTCATCTTACTTCCTAAATAAATTTAAGTTAAAAAAACAAAGACCCTTTACGCTGTTAAAAATGCAATCCTCCAAAGGATAAAACCTACAAGCGTAAAAGTCATAACTAATTATAAGGTAATTTTATGATTGCAAGAACGCATATTTTCCTTTTTTTAAACTCTTTTTCAATTATATTCTTTAATGAATCAATAATTAGTGAGTATTTTTGCCTATAAATTACCTACAAAGATAAATAATAAAATTTTTACTTACATTTCACTCAATACTTTTATATAACTTCCATTTTTTTTTGTACCACTTAGGAGATAGCATCAGCTTAAATGAAAACCATAATACATTAGCAAATGACTTAAACCCTCGATGATAATTAAACAATAAAACAGACAAAACTTCACTTATAAACGAATAAGCTCTTACCATTTTTTTATTGATTTTCCTGTAGCCAGGATAGCGAATACTCCACTGCTGACGACACATAAAAAAATCAGTTAATAATGTTTCGGTTGTATTTGGTATCAATGCTTGAAAAAAGAATTTTTCTGCAGCTAACACATACCCATTCCATGCCGCTTCAGAACGATTATTCTTAACTCTTCTCTGAATCAATAACCAATCAAACTCTTCCTCATACAATTCTCTTAACTTTACCCACTCTAACAATTGTCTAGCATTAATATAACCCGCTAAATAACCTTTATCATCTATCTGACAATGACAAAAATTATGAAGCAACCTAAATTCTGAACTAGGTAATCTGATAACACCTGATTTCAGTGAAATTGTTAAGCATCGATTCCAAGCCGATTCATTATTGACCCAATTATTATATTTTAATGCCGTTGGGTATCGATGAATTTCAATAGCCACAGGTTGATCATCATGAACAAAAGCAGGTAGATGCTTATGTTTTTTAACGATATCTTGATGTAATCCTGGAGTATATGTATACCCATGTTCTAGCATAATACTCCTTGCAATCATCAATTTATCCTCAGGCAATAAAATATCAATATCACCTAAAACGCGAATACCAGGTGATTCATACAACTCACCTAACAAACTTGCAATACCTTTTAATAATAAAGGTTCTATGCCCGCTTTGTTAAAATCAGGTAATAAAGCTAACAGCTGCTCCTTAATTTTATTATTTCTAGTTAAATTTAAATCATAAATGAGCTCTAAGTACTCTTGTACTTCCTTAGACAATAATGAAAATAGCCCTTTTTTCTTTAAATAGAAACATAAAGCCGGTGTCACTAAATGTTGTCCAGAACAGTAAACTACAGCTTCCCAATCAATCTCAGATAAATGCTCCTGGGAAAGAATTACTTCTTTATTATTAACTGGAGAAATACATTGGCAAAGTAGTTTTAGAGAATCCAGACTAGCCGTTTTCATAATTATTCTCACAAAATTCATGTAGAAGATTTACTGCAGAATCTAATTTATCATAGGTTAAACGATGGCAAGTTAGTGTTGTAATCCATTTTAGTAGAGCAGTAACATCTGTTTTATTTAAGGGTAAATGTAACAAACTCTCTCCCTCAATGATTGCCTGTAATGCAGATATAGATGATAAAGGTTCTATCCGTGCTGAAGCACCATCTTGATAGTTAGGTAAAATAATATATTTTGCAGTTACTCTTGATAAAGATTTATTATCGAAAGGTGGAGGAAGGTATTTAACTCTAGGCTCATAATTTCCATAAATACTTAGCTCCTGCAATTCAGGGTAAAGTGACTGTAATATAGGCCATGAACCTTGCTTGATACTAAGATTAGTAGGTAAATGGAGTAATTCATTTGTTTTCCTTAAAAGGGGAATAACATCATCATTTATATAATTAAAATCATGTTTGATTAATGCTGCGGTTAACGTTGATTTTCCACTACCACCAAGCGCAGGAAAAACAATCCCCTGACCTTTCCAACTCACTCCCCCTGCATGTAATATGACTAACCAATCATCATGTTTACTAACCAGGTCTACAACATGCTGAAAAAGCATTAACGCAGCATAACCTTCAGTATCCACCTGCTCAAGTACCAAATCATCCTGTACTATTAAGAATAAACCTAAATTAGAAATGACACTCAACTGAATATCTACAAAATGAATTGCACCCACTTCACTACTTGGGAATAAACATCTGACTTTATCGTAAATTACATCAGAATCTAGGTTAACTCTTACGGTGAACTCAGAAAAAGAAAGAAAAATACTTTTTTTTGCCTTCCAATCTGTTAAATCTTTAGAAAGAGGTTGAGTTTGTTGATTCGATTTTTTTTCAAAAGAAGTTGAAAAATCAAGCGCCCATTGGGTATTTATAGAGGTAATATCTTGAAGTGCACGATCAATAGAAACATCAAGTGCATCACTAATCTCTTTAGCAATTTCTAAGTTACTTAATCCATTTTTTTTAAATTGCCAAATTAAACTTGCTAAAGGATTAAGGATTTGTAAACGAGAGGAATTATTCTTCAAAAGAACAAGATGCCCATCAAATTTAAATGAGTCTATCTTAGTAAAATCGAATTCTATATCTGACAAAGCTAATTTTCCTAAAAAGTGAGAAAATAAATATAATAACTAGAATTAATAAACTCTCTGAAAGATGAATAACTGTATGTGCATCATGTGACTTCATAATTTGGGAGTCATATCACAAAAATCAATTTGCTACTCGGCGAATCAATAGAATTCAGTCCGGCCACCCTTGATATGCAGTTGTATTATGATACTTTACGCACTTTCCAAGATAGTTTTTCTGAACATTATTTAGAGGAACAAATACTATTCGTTAAGTATTCCGTTATTTATAATATTCACTCATTACTTTATTTAATATGAAAGCGTAGAAAATCCCAGAGTGAATAACCAAAAAACTCTTTCTACTGAGAAAACGCATTCTATGAGTATCACCATTTCCAGAAAATAATATAAAAATTGAAAGAGAAATTACTTGCCTAACACTTTGATTTAATAAGGTGCAAACAAGAATTATTGTTCGAAAGAACATCGATTTTGAAGATTCAATCAACATAGCAAGAAAAGCATTTCCTACTTTAAAAATTGGGTTTTAAAGGTATTCTGCAGACCTAACCAGTAACATAAAAAATGATGGGAATAAAGAACCAAATCTAGAAATATAATATAAGTTTTCAGATAATAGACTTTAAAGACCACAGACCTCCTATATTGAGTTATTAGAAAATAACAAGATTCTCTAATAACTAAATATATTTCCTTTCTACTTCACTGTTTTTTAACCGTTTGGTGCTGGCGGTGGAGATAGAGCAGATGCTTTTTTGGATGCTACCAAACTCAACATAACGGGAGCTGCAAAAGCATAAGTCCCAAGTTTCTTTAATGCATCTCTTCGAGCTTCATTTGTATCTTTATCGTTACTTTTATTATCAATATTATCTTTTTTAGCCATTTTTCTCTCCTTATAAATTATAAAATTAAGGTAATTATAGTATTAATAAATAGATCATGATAAAAACTGTAAACATCTGAGATATTTAAATATGTTTCCCCTAAAGCCAATCATTTCCTAATTTAATAACAATATGTAGACTAATATATCAAAAACATAACCCTACTTTCAATAATAAAATCATTAAATCTATTAACACCACCCTTCAGTTAATGATAGGATAAAAAATAAATTGCGTAATAACTCAAGGAATAATTTATGAATAAAGCCATAGCACTCATAGTGCTGATCACTTCAGCAATAGTAATTTACTTATATTCTGATCAACAAACAAACAATGTTACAGAAGAAAACAAACAACAAGCAAAACAAAATACTAACGAAACACCCTCTCCTATCCTTAAAGAAAAATCATCTATAAAGTTACAAACGACTAATAAGCCAAGTAAGAAAATTAAGCCGCCAGCAGCCCCAACAAAAAAAATCATTGTTAAAGATAATCAAAAACCATCTACTCAATCAACGGACTCAGAACAAGATTCATTAAAATCATATCCAATAGAAGACGCTGAGTTTTATTACGTCCCGCCTGAAGAACGTTATCCAGGAAACCTTGGTGGCCCACCTCCACTAGAGCTACCGGATCACTAGTTAGTGTCCTGTTTAGGCACCAAAACACGTTGATTATTCAGAATCAAGGAAATAAAAATTGTATGAGATTATTAATAGCTCAATGTAATACAAACATTTTGAAAGTAATAAAAAATAATCTTTTGCCTGAGGGGTTTGACCTCGATTTTACAACTGATGGTGAATCGACTTTGTGGCACGCCAAGGAAGGGAATTATTCCGCAATTATTATTGACATTCTACTTCCTAAAATTAATGGAAAAGAAGTATGTCAGAACATACGAGACAAGGGAATTCGTACGCCTATAATGGTGTTAACAACTAAATGTACGCTTGATGATGAAATTGGCTCCTTAGAAGCGGGTGCTGATGATTTTTTACGCATTCCTTTTGATGGAAATTTATTCGTAGCTAGAATCAAGGCTCTAGTTCGTCGCCGTAGAAATAGACGAATAAAGAGTGAAATTACATTCGGTCTATTTTGCTATGATTCAAAAAATAGAAAATTCATTTTTGATAAGCATGAAATCGCTCTTACATATCGAGAAGGTAAAGTTTTTGAAATGCTAATGTTAGCAGAGGGAGAAATAGTATCCAAACAAACATTAATAGACCATGTGTGGGGACTTGATTTTACAGGCGATCCAAATATTGTTGATGTTTATATTGGATATTTACGACGTAAGGTTTACGATAAAAACAATAATGGTTTTGTAAAGAATATTCGAGGTGTTGGATATTGTTTAACGACGTAGAGTCTCCCGCTAGTAGATAAATTGAATGGATATTAAGGCAAAAATATACTTCGCTCCGATAAGACTGTTGAAATTAATAGGTACTAAGTGTCAGGTTTCACTACGTTGTACCATGATTATTTAAAAGGGCAGCCCTAAACATATGAGGTGATTTTCTGAAAATTTCAGGGTCTATTCTATCTAAAAACAAGAAAGCTTTATCAGTGTAACTGGCGCGCCATCTTCGCTACATATCACCTTGGGACATCCATGTCCAAAGACTCATTCCACTCAGGCGACTTAATAGAGTGCCACGATTCGTCCTTGTATCTCTCAGTCTGATATATTTGATTAGCTATCGGTATATCAAGGAATATGAGGGCTTGTGGTCGTCCTGAGGTTAATAACCTGTGACGCAGATAAAGTCCATGTTCCTATTTCTCTGGTACTGAATGGTATCAAAGTCCTTTCCACTATGGAAAGAAGGCTGTATTTACAAGGGTAGTAAGGAGAATATTATGAACATTATTGGTATCGATGTCAGTAAGAATAAATTGGATTGTGCTTTAATTGATGATTCTAATCAGGCTAAATTCAAGTTTAAGGTGATTTCTAATTCTGAAGAAGGTTTTATTGCTTTAATTGACTGGCTCTCTAAGCATATAAAGTCGGCAGTTTCGGAGTATCATTTTGTGATGGAAGCTACTGGTGTATATCATGAAAGATGTGCTGATTGGTTGTTTAATGCGGGTTCAAAAGTGTCTGTTGTTAACCCTGCACATATTAAATATTATGGACAAAGTTTAGGTGTTCGTTCTAAAAATGATAAAAAAGATAGTGTGGTTATAGCACGTTATGGTTTGACTCAAAAGCCTATTGCTTGGAAGCCTGAAACACCTGAAATCAGAATACTTAAAGCATTAGCTTCACGTCTTGATGCGATAGAAAAAGATATATTGCGTGAGAAAAATCGTTATGAGAAATCATGTATAAATCCTTGTTCAGATAGCGTATTGGAATCTATTAAAATGATATTAGCTGTATTGAATGAAGAGAAAATCAATTTGGAACGATTGATTGATATGCATATCAATCAATACGAGTCTTTACAATATAATTACGCTCTTTTACAGACAATTCCAGGGGCTGGACCTGTTGTTTCAAGGTATATGTTGATTGTTATAGGCAGCCGTACATTTAAGTCAGCGTCTCAATGTGCTGCATATATTGGATTAGTACCCATACAAAATGAATCAGGATCTAGCCTTAGGGGAAGAAGTAGACTATCTAAAGCCGGAAACACTGTCATTAGAGCAAAGCTCTATATGGCAGCAATCTCGACTTTGCAACATAATCCTGATATTAAAATACAAAATCAAAGATTGCTAAAAAATGGCAAATCTAAAATGAGTGCATATATGTTTTGGTGTTATAAAACACCAAAGACCTTATCAAGTTCAAGCCGACTTATTATGACTTGAATCTGGTACTGAGAGATGGTATCTGCGTACACCTCAACTCCGCACAAAAGCC